>NZ_JALBGZ010000589.1:0-3903 GCF_023006515.1 Bradyrhizobium sp. PRIMUS42 | reverse complement strand
CGCGTCCTCGGCGTGGCTCCAGTTCGGCGCGGCCGGTCCGTGGCGGCTGCCGCTCGATGGCGATGCGCTGTCGCCGTCGGCCTCGCCCGAGGTGAAGCCGAACGCGGAGACCTGGCTCGACTTCACCGATCTCGTCTTCATCGATCCCGTCAGCACCGGCTACAGTCGCTTCGTTGCGAGCGGGGACGATGCGCGCAAGTCGTTCTACTCCGTCGACGGCGACGTCAACGCGATCGCGCTCGTGATCCGCCGCTGGCTCGAGAAGCACGACCGGCTGACCTCGCCGAAATACGTCGCGGGCGAGAGCTATGGCGGCATTCGAGGGCCGAAGGTGGTGCACCAGTTGCAGCTCCAGCACGGTGTCGGCGTCAGGGGCTTGATCCTGGTGTCGCCGCTGCTCGATTTCCGCGAGTTCACCGGCACCAGCCTCCTGCAATATGTCGCGACGCTGCCGAGCTATGTGGCGGTGGCGCGCGAAGTCAAAGGGCCGGTCAAGCGCGCCGATCTCGCCGATGTCGAGGCTTACGCGCGCGGCGAATTCCTGGCCGACCTCGTCAAGGGCGAGGCTGACAAGGAGGCCACCAATCGTCTTGCCGACAAGGTCGCCGAGCTCACCGGCATCGACCAGGCGGTGAGCCGCAGGCTCGCCGGCCGCTTCGACGTCGGTGAATTCCGCCGCGAGTTCGACCGCAAGAACGGCAAGGTGACGGGCCGCTACGATGCCTCCGTGCGCGGCTTCGATCCCTATCCGGATTCGAGCAGCTCGCGGTTCGGCGACCCCTCAGGCGATGCGCTGCAGGCGCCGCTGACGAGCGCTGCGGTCGACGTGCTCTCACGCAAGCTGAACTGGCGGCCGGACGGCTCCTACGAGGTCCTGAACGGCACTGTGGAAGGTCACTGGGATTTCGGCCGCGGCATCAACCCGCCGCAATCGGTGTCCGAGCTGCGCCAGATCCTCGCTACCGATGCGAAGCTGAACGTGCTGGTCGCGCACGGCCTGTTCGACCTTGCCACGCCCTATTTCGGAACGAAGCGGGCGCTCGATCAGATGCCGGCCTTCGCGACGCAGCGCGTGAAGTTCGTCGTCTATCCCGGCGGGCACATGTTCTATTCGCAGGGCGGCTCGCGGCAGGCGTTTCGCAGCGAGGTCGAGGCGCTCATTCGGGAGTAGGCCGCCGCTTGCGCGGCGGATACCGGCGTGCGATCTCGCGCGCCACGACTTTTTCCGGCTTCACATTGGCGCCCGCGATCCAGATGTCGCTGATCCTGCCGCGCTTGTCGCGGACCCGTCGCACCGGCTCGCCATGGCTGGAATAGCCGGCAGCCCAGGCGAGCTTGCCGGTGTCGCGGCCGGTGACCTCGATCTCGGCGGCATCCATGAACGGATTGACGAATTGCGGATTGGCGACCAGCACGCGGTTGCCGGCGGGGACGAGGTCGGTCGCGCCCCAGATCGTCCACCAGCGCCCAGTCCAGTCGCGCACGCGCCTGTCCGGCGCGCCGCGCGTCTGGAACACGCGCAGGATCTGCATCGCGCCATCCATCCAGAACGGCGCCGCGCCGTCGATGGAGTTGCTGAGGATGCTGATCGTGAGCTCGCAAGCGGGGATGGAGCAGGTCCGCGAGATGTAGCCCTGGAAACCGCCGCTATGGCCGAACCAGTCCCAGCCGTCGGTCTTGCCGGCGTTAACGCCCAAGCCGTAGTGGGCCTCCAAGCTCTGCGGGATGCGCCAATGGTGCCGCGTCATCTCGCGGCGGCTTGCGACCGACAGCACGCTCCTTTTGGCATTGGGTGCGAGCTGCGCGAAGAAGCGGGCGGTGTCGCCGGCGGTCGCAACGAAGCCTGCGGCCGACGCCATCGCGTGCGCTTGATTGTCACCGGGGATCACGCAGCGCTCGCCTAACGGTAGCTTTCGCGTGTGGCCTCGCGCGAACGGCGCGCCCTTGGGAAGCGGTGAGTCCGGCTCGGTCTCGCGCAGGCCCGCGGGCTCGATGATCTCGCGCTTGATCCAGACGGAATAGGGCTCCTTCGTCACGGCCTCGATGAGGAGGCCGATCAGGCCAAAGCCATGATTGGAATATTTGAAACGGGTACCGGCCTCGATCGCGGCCGGCAGCTTCAATTCCGCGAGCAACTCCTTCGTGTCGAGATAGGGACGGCGATCGATGAACTGGCCGGAATCGGCGCCGTCGCGCGTCAGCCCCGCGCTGTGCGACAGCACCTGCGCGATCGTCGTCTCGCCGACGCGCGGATGCAGGCCGCCGACATGTTGGCCGATCGTGTCGTCGAGCCGGAGCTTGCGCTGCTCGCGCAGCTTCATGATGCCGGCCGAAGTGAAGCTCTTGGAATGCGAGGCGATCCGGAAGCGGTGGCGCGGGGTGAGCTTCTCGCCGATGTCGAGATTGGCAAGGCCGAACGCATGCTCGGCGACGATTTCGCCGCGATGGGCAAAGGCGACGATGACGCCGGGCTGCTGGATTGTCGTCAGCTGGAATTCGATCCAGGAGCCGATGTAGTCGATCGCGGATCGCAGCCAATTGTCCATTGCACACCAATTTGCGAGGGGGAGGTTGGTGCGAGAGGCTAGCCGAGAAAGCGGAACGGGCACAACCGCAAGGTTGTGCCCGTTCGTTTCATGCGAAGATGCGATGTCTTCAGTAGACCAGCGTCGCGCCGGTCGGCTTGTCGAGCGCCGCGGCAAGCGAGCGATACTCGGAGCTGTCGGTGCCGGCGAGCGAGGCGATCTTGTTCAGATGATACTGCGCCTGTTCGCGGTTGCCCTGCTCGAGCTGCCAGAGGCCGTAATACTGCCAGGTGCGGACGTGGTTGGGATCGTCCTTCAGTGCCAGCTCGTAATAGACCTTCGACGACTGATAGTCGCCGAGCTTGCGATAGGAGTAGCCGATCAGATTGGCGACGTCGGCGACGTCGTCGCGCTTCAGCGACTTCAACTGGCCGATCGCTCCGCTGTAATCGTGGTTGTCGTAGATCGCAGTGTAAGCGGTGCGATAGGCGGCGAGGAATTTGGGATCGCTGACGGACGAGCTCTTCTTCTTGCCCTTCTTGGTCGAGGAGTCCGACTTCGGAGGCGACGAGGGCTCGTCACTGCCGGCGGCATAGGCGCTGGACAGTACCGGTGCGGCCGCCAGCGACATGGCGACCAGTCCCGGCACGACAAGCATTGAGAGTTTGCGCATCTAAATTCTCCCGTATGGAACGTGGCGATCCTACACGATTGCCCAAAGACCGGAACACCCGTCCGGCAAAAACATTCCCGCTTCGCAAGACCTTGGCCGCTCGGCTGCAGATGACAAACTTGTCATCGAGATGAACGGAAGCCTGCAATCGGCTTCAGACTGGGTTCAGCGCCTCGCCGCTAGGCTCCGACCTACGATCCAAGGGTAGGCGAGAGGGCGCCGCCTGGAGATCCTTCCAAGAGGAGACCACCATGCTGAAGACCATTTCCGCAGCCTTGCTCGCAGCCTCCGTGATCGCAGCCCCGGCCTTCGCCGCCGAGACCGGCAAGACCACCACGACCGCCCCGGTGATCAAGGCGGACCAGAGCCAGACCAAGGCCTCGACCACCGCCGCGAAACCCGAGGCTGGCGTCAAGGCCGACGCCAAGGCTGTCGACGTCAAGCCTGGCGACGTCAAGGTGGATGCCAAGTCGAAGGCGATGAACGCCAACGCGGCCGTGCCGTCGGACGAGCACAAGACGGTGCGCACGCATCGCCATCACCACAAGCATCTGTCGGCCAAGAAGTCGCACAAGGCGCAGCCGGATCTGACCAAGCCGGCGACCACCGAGAAGCGCAGCTAACGACTGATCCTGCGCGGCGGCTTCCAAGGATTGCCCCGCCGCCGCGACAGGGCGTCAGGCCCGGCCCGCCGTCTCGGCGTTT
>NZ_JALBGZ010000588.1:0-3910 GCF_023006515.1 Bradyrhizobium sp. PRIMUS42 | reverse complement strand
AGTTGCTCGTCCGCTCACGGCCGGAGAAGGGCCTGCTCGGCGGCATGACGGAAGTGCCCGGCTCGGACTGGCTCGCCGGCCAGGATGATGCGGCCGCGAAGCAGCAGGCTCCCACACTGAAGGGGTTGTCGCGCTGGCAGCGCAAGCTGGGCGTGGTCAACCACGTCTTCACGCATTTTCCGCTGGAGCTGGTGATCTACACTGCCAAGGCCGACGCCCGGACGCGCGCGCCCGAGGGCATGCGCTGGGTCCCGATCGCAACCCTTGCCGGCGAAGCGCTGCCCAACGTCATGCGCAAGGTGATCGCGCACGGATTGGATCTCTAGGACTGGATCTGCTGACACTATGCCGTCAGCAGGGCTTGCGCTATCGGTTGACGGCAACGGAGGCTACCATGGTCAAGACCGCGCTCGACAACTTTCCAAGGCCACCCTGCGCCGAGTTGCTCGGCTGGCGCCTGCTCGATGCCCGCCCCGAGGAGGGCTGGATCAAGCTCGCCTTCGAGGGCAAGCCGGAGTTCTGCAATCCCGCCGGCTTCATCCAGGGGGGCATGCTCTCGGCCATGCTCGACGACACCATGGGCCCCGCCGTGCTGGTGATGAGCGAGGGCCGGCTCTACACGACGACCATCAGCATGACCGTGAATTTCCTCAGCCCCGCAAGGCCGGGACCGATCGTCGGCGAGGCCAAGGTGACGCAACTCGGCAAGACCATCGCGTTCGTCGAGGGCAAGCTGATGTCCGAAGACGGCACCGTGCTGGCGACGGCGAGCGCGAGCGAGCGGCTGCTGGAAGCGGCGAGGGTGGTCGGAAAATAGTCTCGTCGCGCATGCGGTACCCCTTCTCACCTTGTGGGAGAAGGTGGCGCGAAGCGCCGGATGAGAGGTATCTCTCCGCGGATTCAAATCGCGAGATGCGCGCGCCGAGAGAGACCTCTCACCCAAGTGAGGTTGTGTCTACCGGCGTCGCCGCCCTCTCCCACAAGGGCGAGGGCACAGTCATGCGCATCTCGCCTGGTGCAGAAACTCACGTCTCAATCCGCCTGGCGTCCTTGCTCACGATCGGCGGCTTCGCGTTCAACGCTTCCACCTGGAATCCCGCGACGCGCTTGTAGTTGGCGGCGATGTCTTCCAGCTCCTGCTGCGACAGCACGTCGGTGACGACCTCAAAGCCGTCGGGCGCGCGCTCCTCGACGAGCTGCATCACCTGTTCGGGGCCGTTCTTGCGGTTGAGCAGGACGAGGTCGGTGGTTGCGGGCCGGCGCTCGGCCTCATAGGCGAGCAGCGCCGCGGTCGTCGGTCCATGCGCGAGAATCTCGCGGGTGATGGTGCGGGCATCGAGGATCGCCTGCGAGGCGCCGTTCGATCCGATCGGGTACATCGGGTGCGCGGCATCGCCCATCAGCGTGACCTTGCCAAAGGTCCATTGCGAGACCGGATCGCGGTCCACCAGCGGATATTCATAGGCGTGCGGGCAGTTCTTGATCAGGCCGGGCACGTCGAGCCAGTCGAATTGCCAGCTCTCGAACCAGGGCAGAAACTCCTCGAGCCGCGCGGTGCGGTTGTAGTCCTCGCGCCGCCATTGATAGGTCGGCGGCATGTGGCGCTCGGCGACCCAGTTGATCAGATGATCGCCGGACGCGTCCGGCGCCTTGCTGATCGGATAGCAGACGAATTTCAGGATCTCGTGCCCGGCCATGATCATGGTGCGGCCGGTGAGGAAGGCTTTTGCCGGCGTGACGCCGCGCCAGAGGATGCGCCCGTTCCAGATCGGCGGGCCTTCGCCCGGATAGAGCTTTTCGCGCGCGGCGGAATGGATGCCATCGGCGGCGATCAGGATCGCGCCGTCGTAAGTTCCCGCGGCCTTGCCGGTTGCCCTGTCGATGAAGTCGGCGCGCACGCCCTCGGCCGTCTCGCTCCAGCCGGTCAGATGGTGGCTGGTGAGAATGTTCTCTCGGCCGAGCCGCTCGACCGCGGTGTCGAGCAGGAGCTGCTGCAGCGTGCCGCGATGGATCGAGAATTGCGGCCATTTATAGCCGGCTTCCAGCCCGCGCGGCTCGCTCCAGATCGGCTTGCCGTGCTTGGAGAAATAGGCGAGCTCACGGGTCCGCACGCCGCTGGCGTCCAACTTGTCCATCAAGCCCAGCTCGATCAGCTCACGCACCGCATGCGGCAGCACGTTGATGCCGACGCCGAGCGGCTTCAGCTCGGCGACGCTCTCGAACACTTTTACGGGAACGCCGATCTGGTGCAGGCTGAGCGCAAGCGTCAACCCGCCGATACCGCCACCGGCGATGAGTACGGTCATGACAAATTCCCCCTTCGATTGACGGCGTCTTGGCACGGCCGGGCCGCCGTGGGCAACTGCGAAGAGGTCCCTATGGACGGCGCGGCGAGGGGCCGTTAACCTCGGGTTTTCCCATGAGGTCCGACATGCTCAAGCTCTACTACGCCACCGGCACCTGCGCGCTCGCCACCTACATCACGCTGGAGGAGGCCGGCGCCGACTACACGGCCGAGCGGCTGAGCTTCAAGGACAACCAGCAGACCAGCCCGGACTATCTCGCGATCAATCCGAAGGGCCGCGTGCCGGCGCTGGTGACCGATCGCGGTGTCCTCACCGAGACGCCGGCGATGCTGGCCTACCTCGCGCAGACGTTCCCCAAGGCGAAGCTCGCGCCGCTCGACGATCCCTTCGACTTCGCCCAGGTGCAGTCGTTCAACTCCTATCTCTGCTCGACCGTGCATATCAACCATGCCCACAAGATGCGCGGCGCGCGCTGGGCGACGGAGGAGAGCTCGTTCGCCGACATGAAGGCTAAGGTCCCGCAGACCATGGCCGCCTGCTTCGCGCTGATGGAGCAAAAGATGTTTCGGGGACCCTGGGTGATGGGTGATCAGTACACGATCTGCGATCCCTATCTCTACACCCTTTCGACCTGGCTCGAAGGCGACAGCGTCGACATCAACGCAACGCCGAAGATCGCCGATCACTTCAAGCGCATGTCGGACCGCCCCGCCGTGGCAAAGGTGATGGCCGCGCAGAAGGCGTAACGGCGCGGCGGCTTCGTAGGGTGGGCAAAGGCGCGTAGCGCCGTGCCCACGATCTTTTCCCGATCGCGACAGAGGGTGGGCACGCTTCCGCCTTCGCTCTTCGAGCTACGGCGGACAAGTCGCTTTGCCCACCCTACGATAGCTTGCGTTTGGCTTGCTCCAGCTCCCGTCCCGTTTCCAGCATCAGCCGCCGCAGCCAGATCGAGCCGGGGTCCATCTGCGCGCGGGTTGGATGGAACATGAACTGCTCGTCGATCCCTGGGTCGAGCGGCGGCGTCACCGCGACGAGGCCGAGTTGTTTCGACAGCGCTGCGATCAGCCGGCGCGGCACGAAGGCGACGAGGTCGGTACGAGCAGCGACGTGCAGCGCTTCGAGATAGCCTGAGACGACCAGCGAGATGTGCCGCTCGATGCCCTTGGCTCGCAGCCAGGTATCGATCAAATCCTCGTTGCTGCCGCGAATGATCACGCCGACGTGGCGTGCGGCCAGGAAGGTTTCGCGCCGCTTCAGCTTCGTAGCCATCGGGTGGCCGCGCCGCACCGCCAGCGCGTCGCTATCGGTGTAGAGCAATTGGCGGTGAAAACCCTTGAAGGCATTGCCAATCGAGATCACGAGGTCGATGGTGCGGGCGAATTCGGCGTGGAAGATCGCTGATCCCCGCCACGGCACGACGTCGACGCGGACGTTGGGCGCAAGACGCGTCACCTTCTCCATGAGCGGCGGCATCAGCAGCTCGACTGCCAGGTCGGGCATCATCAGGCGGAATTGCCGCTCGCTGCGTGCCGCGTCGAACTCGTCAGGCACGAACAGCCCGCGCACCTGGTCGAGCGCCTGAGCGAGCGGCGCGCGCAAGGCCT
>NZ_JALBGZ010000587.1:0-3915 GCF_023006515.1 Bradyrhizobium sp. PRIMUS42 | reverse complement strand
ATCAGCGCGACCGCGATCTGCCAGTTGAAGCCGACGGGAGCGAGCAGCGGCTCGAGCGCCTTGCCGATGATCGCGGCCAGGCTGAAGTCGATGGCCGGCTCGGTGGCGCCCGCCGGCGGCTGCGGGAATGAGGCCAGGAACCAGATCAGCACCATCATCGAGAAGATCGTGGTGCCGGCGCGCACCAGGAACATCTTGGCGCGGGTGTAGATGCCGATCACGATCGATTTCAGCCTGGGCATCTTGTAGTCCGGCAGCTCCAGCATGAACGGCGCCGGCGCATAGTCGCGCAGCATGAAGAACTTGATCAGGAACGAGACGGCAAGCGCACTGGCGATGCCGGCGGCGTAGAGGCCGAACATCACGAGGCCCTGCAAGTTGATGAAGCCCCAGACGTCCTTCGCGGGGATGAAGGCGGAGATGATCAGCGTGTAGACCGGAATGCGCGCCGAGCAGGTCATCAGCGGCGCGATCAGGATCGTGGTCAGCCGGTCGCGCTTGTTGTCGATGACGCGCGTCGCCATGATGCCGGGAATGGCGCAGGCAAAGCTCGACAGCAGCGGAATGAAGGCGCGGCCGTGCAGCCCCGCGCCGCCCATGATGCGGTCCATCAGGAACGCGGCGCGCGCCATGTAGCCGAAATCTTCCAGGAGCAGGATGAACAGGAAGATGAGGATGATCTGCGGCAGGAACACAATGACGCTGCCGACGCCCGAGATCACGCCGTTCTGCAGGAAGCTCTGCAACAGGCCGTCAGGCAGGGTGGCCTGCACGAGCTCCCCGAGCGCGTCGAAGCCGGACTTGAGCAGGTCCATTGCCGGTTGCGCCCAGGCGAACACCGCCTGGAACATCACGAACAGGATCAGCGTCAGCACGATGAGGCCGCCGACGGGATGCAGCACGACCGCGTCGATCCGCGCGGTCCAGGTGTCGGGTCTGGCGGGCAGGCTGACGCAGTCGGCGATGATGCGGTCGGCCTCGCGCTGGGTCGCGCGCAATTCGGAGACGCTGAGCGCGCGCCAGCTGTTCGCCTCCGCCTCGGCGGCGAGTCTTGCCGAGATCTCGTCGGTCAGTCTCAAGAGGTCGGCGGTGCCGCCCTTGCGCACCGCGATCGAGGTGACCACGGGCAGGCCGAGCTCCTTGGCGAGCCGCTCGACGTCGACGGTGATGCCGCGGCGGGCGGCGATGTCGAACATGTTGAGCACGAGGACCATCGGCCGTCCCGTGCGCTTGAGCTCGAGCAGCAGTCGGATGGTCAGCCGCAGATTGGTCGAATCGGCCACGCAGAGCACGAGATCGGGCACAGTCTCGCCGGAGGCCTTGCCGAGCACGAAGTCGCGGGTGATCTCCTCGTCCGGGCTGCGGCCGCGCAGCGAATAGGTGCCGGGCAGGTCGACCACAGAGACCTGGCGTCCCAGGGGGGTGACGAAGAAGCCTTCCTTGCGTTCGACCGTGACGCCGGGATAGTTCGCGACCTTCTGCCGGCTGCCGGTCAGGGCGTTGAACAGCGAAGTCTTGCCGCTGTTCGGCGTGCCCACCAGGGCGAGATGCAGCAGAGGTAATTCCATGGAATCACTGGTCCGGGATCAGAGGTCCGGTCGCTGTCTAGGCGACGATGATGGCCATGGCTTCGCGGCGGCGGACGGCGATCGTGATGCTGTCGACCCGCACGGCGATGGGATCGCGCCCGACGAGCCCCTCGTGCAGGACCTCGACCCGGGCGCCCTCGACGAAGCCGAGCTCGATCAGGCGGCTCTCGAGCTCGATGTCCGAGAGCGCCGAGCCCGCCTCGCGAGCGGAAAGATGCTGGATGACGCCGGTATAGCCGCGCTGGGCCAGACCCAGCGGCATGTGCGGGCGCGTGTCATTGGTGTCGGTCATGCCCTGTATTTTCAACGCAGGGCAGTGAGGTCAAGCGCGCGCGCTCGCTGAAACCGCACCTTAGAGTGATTTTAAAGTGCGGGTCGCGGAGCGCCCTCGAATGCGCCCCCGAGGGTTGGCTACTGGGCCGGGACCTTGTCCGGCTGGGCGGCCATGGCCCGGCTCTTGAAGTAGTCCAGGACGAACAAACGGATCGCCGACGACAGGTTGCCCTGCTGGCGATTGTTGTCGATCTCGCCGACCAGCTCGGACAACGTCATGTTGCGCAGGCCGGAAATCTCCTTCATGCCGTTCCAGAACGCCTCTTCCAGGCTGACGCTGGTCTTGTGCCCGGCGACGACGATCGACCGTTTCACGACGGGCGACTTCATGGCTGCTCCTCGCGATCGATCTGATGCTGATCCAGGTGCGCCTTCGCCTTGTCCGCGCGCGTCTCCTCCGCCGACCGTTCCGCCTTCGTGCGGCCGAACTTCGTCCGGTTGGCGTCCGCCTGTTTCGCCGAGGCTTCCCGCTCGGCGCGCTTCCTGAAGCGCTTCAGGTTGATGACGTTCCCCATGCCGCGTCTCCATCATCCCCTCCTCTTCAGGCTGGATGAAACATTCAGAAACAGGGTGCCGCTTTGCGCCCCACAAGACTTGATCGCCATTCGCTTGTCCTCGTCAATCGGCCCCTTGGGCCATCAAACGATGAATTTCGCCCCGTCGAGGGGGCGGAAGGGCTGCGTAGCACGCCGTCCCGCCGGAACATTGACGGTAATCAAATCCCGCCCCCAAAGCCGCACATTTCTGGGGCGTCGAGCGTCCGTATCATTACGGATGGCTATCGGAATTCGGAGTACTATCCCGGGCTGGTCATCTTCTCGGGGCGCACCAGGCGATCGAACTCGTCCGCCGAGACAAAGCCGAGCCGCAGTGCCTCCTCCTTCAACGTGGTGCCGTTGGCATGGGCCGTCTTGGCCACCTTGGCGGCGTTGTCGTAGCCGATCTTCGGGGCCAGCGCCGTCACCAGCATCAGTGAGCGCTGCATCAGCTCGTTGATGCGCTTTTCGTCGGCACGGATGCCGCTGACGCAGTGCTCGGTGAAGGATCGCGCGGCATCTGCCATCAGGCGGATCGAGTGCAGCATGTTGTAGGCGAGCACGGGCTTGTAGACGTTGAGCTCGAAATGGCCCTGGCTGCCGGCCACCGTGATCGCGGTGTGATTGCCGAACACCTGGCAGCACACCATGGTCATTGCCTCGCACTGGGTCGGGTTGACCTTGCCCGGCATGATCGAGGAGCCCGGCTCGTTCTCCGGCAGGATCAGCTCGCCGAGGCCAGAGCGCGGGCCCGATCCCAACAGGCGGATGTCGTTGGCGATCTTGAACAGGCCTGTCGCCACCGAATTGATGGCGCCGTGCACCAGCACATAGGCATCGTTCGAGGCGAGCGCTTCGAATTTGTTGGCGGCGCTAGTGAAGGGGAGTTTCGTGATGCCGGCGACGTGCTTTGCGAACAGCTTTGCAAAGCGTGGCTTGGAATTGAGGCCGGTGCCGACGGCGGTGCCGCCCTGCGCCAGCGGATAGAGGTCTTTCACCGCGACCTTGAGCCGGGCGATGCCGCTCTCGACCTGCGCCGCATAGCCGGAAAACTCCTGGCCGAGCGTCAGGGGCGTCGCATCCTGGGTGTGGGTGCGGCCGATCTTGACGATCTTCGCGAACGCCTTCTCCTTCTTGCGCAGCGCGCGGAGCAGCTCACCGAGCGCAGGGACGAGGTCGGCATTGATGCGGCTTGCGGCCGCGATGTGCATCGCGGTCGGGAAAGAGTCGTTCGACGACTGGCTCATGTTGACGTGATCGTTGGGATGCACCGGCTTCTTGGCGCCCAGCTCGCCGCCCAAGAGCTCGTTGGCACGGTTGGCGATCACCTCGTTGAGGTTCATGTTGGTCTGTGTGCCCGAGCCGGTCTGCCACACGACGAGCGGAAAATGATCGTCCAGCCTGCCGTCGGTCACCTCGCGCGCGGCGCGGTTGATGGCGCCCGCGCGGCGCCGGTC
>NZ_JALBGZ010000586.1:0-3916 GCF_023006515.1 Bradyrhizobium sp. PRIMUS42 | reverse complement strand
CGATCGGCCCCGCGAGACCGCGGGCGGCGCAGGTCACGTCATGGCCGGCAGCACAAGCGTGGGAGGCGATCGCGCGCCCAAGGAACTGGCTGCCGCCGAGAATGAGGATGCGCATGAAAAGGTCCGTGCCGCCGATGAGGCGAAGAGCCTACAACGTCCGGTAGCGGTTGCAACCGCCCCTCAGCGTCCCTTGATCTCCTCGTACTTCGCCATGGCGCGCTCGAACTTGCGGTTGAACAGCCACATCGCCGCGAGGATCTCGCGGAAGCTTGCCGAGGTGCGCGCCCGATCGGCCTGCCCGAAGGCAAAGATGCTGTTGTTGCGCAGGTGCTTCATGATCGTGGGACTGGACACCCGGTAGTTCAGGAGATCGCCCGACTTCAGGGCCGATCTGGTCGGGGTGGGAACGATCTGGATCAGCTCGAACAGCTTCATCTGGTCGATCGGGTCGGGCAGCGTCTTCACGATTCCCGGTATCTCACGGAATACATCCGCATGCGCGTTCATCAGGCCGTCGCGGACGTTGGTCCAATGGTTGAAGCGGTGGTCGGTGCCGCGGGCCCGCGCCTCCTCCTTGTCGTCGCGCGCGCTCAGGCCCGGATCGATCGTCGCGATCTCGCCCTTGATCGCCTCCCATTTCCTGTGGCCGTTGCGGTCCTCGGACGGGCCGGTCTGGAAGCTGCCCATATAGGTGTTCGAGCGCCCGTTGCGAACGTTCTGCTTGCCGTTGGTCTCGGCAAAAAAAAGCCCGAGGCTGATGCGTCCCGCGGCGTCCGCGTGGTCAGGCGCGAGTCCCTTGGCGCGCGCGATCGCTCTGGCGAGATCGACGACGTCCTTGAAAGGTGTCGCCGAGTTCTGCGCATTGGCGGGCGGCGCCTCCATGACGTCGAACAGTTTTGAATACTCGTCAATCAACGGCTCGATCTCGGCGTCGAAATAGGCCGGAGGAATCTCGAACTTGTTCGGCTTGCCGATCCGCGACGGCATGGCATCGGTGAGATCCTTGTAGCTGCTGATCACGGCGACACGCGCCAGATAAAGCGCCTGTCCCGGCAGGTTCGGCAGCGGCTCCTTGGCGTCGATCTGGCGCCGCCGCTCGGCGAGGACCGATTTGAACTCGGCGAGCGCCCGGTCATAGGCGGCGACCGCCTCCGACTGCCGGGGCGTGAGCGCGCGCTGTTGTCCGGCGGCGGGCGCCGCCGCGAAGAAGGCAACAGCCGCAAAGATGGCAAGACGTCTGGATCCCATGGCCGTTTCCCATCGATTCGCTGGCCAGGGAGATCGTAAGCATCGGAAGCGCGGGCTGGCGAGATGCAAATCCCGCTCAGTCGCAATTCTTCTCACGCCGCCCGGTAATCCGGCGCCGTCGCCAGGAATTTCGCATAGGCGCCCGCATCCGGCGGTTGGAAGCGGCCGGCAAGGCCGCCGCACTTCTGGTTCTTCGCCCCGATATCGGCCATCAGCTCGTCGAAATGGCGGTAGTGATAGGGCGCGACGCAGAGGCCGCCATAGACGCCGGCCGCCGGCCGTTCGACGCGCTTGAAGTGCAGCATCATCTCGATGTTGTCGTGCATCTGCTGCGCCGTCGGCTGGTTGGCGAGCTGGCCGTCGGCATAGCGCACCAGCCAGTTGGCGGCGAGGTCGGCACAGAGCACGGTGCAGAACGACGAGTTGAAGCCGACGAAGCCGAGTTCGGGCAGATCGGGGTTGGCGATCAGGCGGTAGAGCCGATACTGCCCGTCGGCATCGACCAGCCTCTGCTTGTAAGCCTCGGGCAGGAACGGCACGCCGAGCTTGTAGCCGATCGCGAGCACAGCGACGTCGGCCTTGATGTGCTCGCCGCCGCTCATCACGATGCTGTCGCAGTCATATTGGTCGAACGTGCCGAACACCGCCTTGATGCGGCCGTCGGCGACCATCGGATAGAAGCCCGGCGTTGCGATCGGCACCGAGCAGTTGACGCCGTCCTCGATCCGCTCCTTCGGCACCATCTTGCAGCGGCCAAGCTTGAGTTGCGCCTTCAACAGGCTCTCCAGCCCGCGCCAGTTCGCCCACACCAGCGGCGCGGCGATGCGGTGTGCGAGCCGCGTCATCGCACCGATGCCCCAGCCCGGAAACATCTCCTCCTGCGCGCGGATGTAGAGGATACGCTTGAAGTTCACGAGCCCGCCGATGAAATAGGGAATACGCCACACCGGCTCGCGCATCACGATGGTGACCTCGCGCGCACCCGACTTCACCGCGTTGACCGCGATATCGGTCGCCGATTTCGAGCCGCCGAGCACGACGACGCGGCGTCCTTTCGCCAGCGAGGGATCGCCGTATTTCGACGAATGCAGGATCTGGCCGCCCTGTGCCAGGAATCCGTCCTCGCCCGGGCAATGCAACTCGCGCGGCTCGTTGAACTGCCCGGTGCAGACCGCGACGAAATCGAAATCCTCGTTCGTGCGCGCGCCGCCCTTGCTGCAGAGCGAGAGCGTCCAGCCCGGCCTGCCGTCGGCACGCCTAGCCATGCCGGCAACCTCGGTGTCGAGGCGCAGCATGCGGTCAAGGCCAAAACTCTTCGCGTAGTCGGCCAGATAGGCATGAACCTGCGGCCCGGTCGGCCATTCCGGATAGGCGTCCGGCATGGCGCGGTCGGTGTAGCGGTAGAGCTCCTTTGGGCTCTGGGTCTGCACGTCGGGGTAGGAGCGCGCCGGCTCCCAGACGCCGCCGAGATCGCAGCTGCGCTCGACGATGGTGACGCGGTGGCCGCGACTGGAGAACGCCTTGGCGGCAGCAAGGCCGGAGACGCCGGCACCGATCACGCAGACATGTTTTGGGCTGACCATGGGATGGCTCGCAATCAATGTGTTTCACGCAAGCGGCTTCGTTCGGCCGCGAGGCGCGCCGGCGGAACCGCAAGCAAATGGAAGTGGAGCCCGCGCCTAGTCGTTGGCCTCGGGCGGCAGGAAGTCGACCTCATGCAGTGCCGAGATGCGCACGACTTCGGCGGGGTCGGTCAGATTGTGCAACTGGTTGAACAATGCCTCCAGCTTCTGCATTGGCGAGACCCAGAACAGCGCGCGGCACGGCTTGTCGGATTTATTGAAATAGCCGTGTGGGATGCCGCGCGGCATGCGCACGAGATCGCCGGCATGGGCCTTGACCCATTTGCCGTCGAGCTTGAGGTCGAGCGTGCCCTCCTGCACCAGGATGAACTCGTCCTGGGTCGGATGGATGTGCACCGGCACGAACTGGCCGGGATCGCTGTTGGTCTCGAACGCGAAGGTGGAGTCGGTGACGGCCTTTGGGAAATAAACTTGACCCAGGATGTTCCAGCTCTTGTCGCCGTAGCCTGTGCCAGCGGCGGTAATGCCCTTTTCGAGTGCAGTCATGACGCGCTCCTCATGGATTCCGGCGAGGATGGAGCTTCAATCAACAATGGGCCGCCGTCTATCCGCTAAACGAATCCGAAGGCGCCTGTTGCCGTGCAGCATGACGATTTTGCTGACGCCGCCCTTTTCGCGCCCGGGGGACTATTATAGGCTTAAAGCAATTCCGTGACGCGAAGCGTGGTCGACCATGTCCGCAGCCGTGCTGGAAAGGAGCGCAAGGGTGCCCGCGGCCGAACGGCTCGCGGATTTCGCCCGCGTCACTACCGACGATGTCGACGAAGCGGCCGAAGAGATCGGGCGCATCTTCTGCCCGCACGATCTCCAGCCGGCACAGGCGCGCGCCGCCGACTTCTCGGCCCGGCACAATTGCGCGGCCTTCGACGGCTTTTCCATCAACTACGTTGCCTATGGCGGGTCGGTCGGCATCGATCCCGGCTGCCTCGAGCGCTTCTTCCTGGTGCAGGTCCCGCTCACGGGCTCGGCCCACATTCGCGCCGGCGTCACCGAGCTCGATGCCGCGCCGGACCGGACGGCGTCAC
>NZ_JALBGZ010000585.1:0-3920 GCF_023006515.1 Bradyrhizobium sp. PRIMUS42 | reverse complement strand
CTCGACAAGGTGCTGCCGGTTGCGGCCGGCATTGGTGGCGGCTCTGCCGACGCCGCGGCTGCGCTGCGGCTCTTGGCCCGTCTCAACAATTTGTCGCTCGATGATCCCAGGCTCCAGAAGGTCGCGCTCGCGACCGGCGCCGATGTGCCGGTGTGCCTTTTCTCGCGCGCCTGCGACATGACCGGCGTCGGCGAGCAGCTGCTGCCGCTCGCACTGCCGAGCATGCCTTGCGTGATGGTCAATCCGCGCGTGCCTGTCGCCACCAAGGACGTGTTCCAGGCGCTGGGCCTGCGCAACGGCGAACTGCTGGTCGGCGTGACCGACGTCATCCGCGCCCCGGCTTGGCCGGAGGAGGGCGCCTCCATCACCGATTGGGTCGACGTTCTCGACACCGTCGTCAACGATCTCGAAGCGCCTGCGCTACGCATCGAACCTGTCATCGGCGAGGTGCTGGAAGCCTTGCGCTCTTCCACCGGCGTCAAGCTTGCCCGCATGTCCGGCTCGGGCGCGACGTGCTTTGCAATCTACGGCTCAGCCGCCGATGTGCATGCCGCCGCCGAAAAGATCCGGCGCGACCATCCCGGCTGGTGGGTGCATGCGGGGACGTTGAGCTAGCTGCTTCGTCAAAGACACTGCCGGAGGGTGGGCAAAGCGACTTGTCCGCCGTAGCTCGAAGAGCGAAGGCGGAAGCGTGCCCACCACTTCCAAGAACGTGGGCACGGCGCTGTCGCGCCTTTGCCCACACTACGGCAGTTGTGCTAACCCGCGCTGTCCCCGTCGAGCCCCAAGAACCGCCGGATCTCACTCAACACCTCCTGCGGCTTGTCGTGCTGCAGCCAGTGTCCGGCGCCTGGGATGGTCTCGACGCGCGCGTTCGTGAAATACCGCTCCAGGCCCGCTGACCTGGCACCGGCGAGAAAGCTTTCGCCGGCGTTCAACAGCAGCGTCGAGCAGGCAATGCGGGCCCACAGCGCGACGTGATCGTCCGGCCAGAGCCGGTGCGGCGCCGAGGTGCGCTGATGGGGATCGAACTTCCAGCTATAACTGCCGTCCTCGTTCTGCCGGGCGCCGTGCGTGGCGAGATGCAGCGCGAGCTCTCGGGAGAGACGTTTGTTGTGAAGCACCATCTGCGCCGCCGCAGCCTCGAGGGTTGAATAGCGGCGCGGTGTGCGGTCATGCAGCTTGTCGAGCTGGCCGACCCACTTGCTGATGCGCTCGTGCGCCGGGGCCTTCGGCGTATCCGGCAACATGGTCACGCCGTCGAGCACGACCAGCTTCGAGACCTTTTCAGGGAATGACCCTGAAAAGATCAGGCTCACCATGCCGCCCATCGAATGGCCGATGAGAGTCACCTGAGGCGCTGCGATGGTGCGAACGAGCTGGGCGAGATCGTAGACATATTCGGTCAGTGCGTAGCTGCCGCCCCTGGTCCATTCGGAATCGCCGTGGCCGCGCAGGTCGGGCGCGATGATGTGAAAATGCGGTTGCAGCGACCGGGCGATGACGTCCCAGCTCCGGCAGTGATCGCGGCCGCCATGGACCAGAATGAGAGGCGGTGCGCTCTCATTGCCCCAATCGGCGTAATGCAGCCGCAGGCCATGCGATTCATAGAAGCGATCCTGCGGGGTGCTAGCCATTTGCCGGCCGCCGCGCCAAGGCCAGCGACAGGCCGAGACCTGCAATGAAGACGCCAGAGCCCTGCGTGAGACGCTGCATCAGATGCGGCCGTCCGATCAGCTGCGTGCGTGTCGCGGAGGCCATCAGCACCACGACGATATCGGCGAGCGTGTTCAACGCCACCGAGATCGCACCTAACATGATGAATTGCAGCGTGGGGTTCGATGCCGTGGGATCGAGGAATTGCGGAATGAAGGCGAGGAAGAACGCGGCGGTCTTTGGGTTCAACGCCTCGACCAGCACGCCGTCGCGGAAGGCGCGCTTGTCGCCGACGGCTTCGTTATCGAGCGCCAGCGTGCGGCCGGCGCTGCGAAACGTCTTGATGCCGAGCCAGACCAGATAAAGCGCGCCGACGAACTTCACCGCGGCAAACAGCTCGGCGCTGGCAAGGATGATCGCGGAGATGCCCACGCTGCCGGCGACCACATGAACCAGTCCGCCCAGCGCGGTGCCCGCGGTCGATGCAAACCCGCTGGCGCGCCCCTCGGACAGGGTCCGTACCGCGACGTAGAAGATGCCGGGACCGGGAATTGCGGCAATGAGACAGGCTGCGGCCAGGAACGGCCAGAAATTGGTTTCGATCATCCCGTTTTGGTAGCGCAGCGTGCCGCGATTGCAAGGCCTCTCGTTGAGTCCACGCGGGGGAGAGCAGCGCGCTCCTGCCGATCGCCAGCACCCTGAGGCGCGAGCGTCAGATCGCAGCGCTCAATGCGACCGCGCCAGGCAGAACGCCACCACCTGCTCCAGCGCGCTCTTCATCGGCGAGGAGGGGAACAGCGCCAGCGCGTCCACCGCCATGGCGCCGTAGTGCTGGGCGCGGCTCAGCGTATCCTCGAGCGCGCGGTGCTTGTTCATCAGCCCGATGGCATGGTCGAGGTCGGAATCGCCGATCTCGCCACGCTCCAGCGCGCGGATCCAGAACGCGCGCTCGGTGTCGTTGCCGCGGCGGAAGGCGAGCACGACCGGCAGGGTGATCTTGCCCTCGCGGAAATCGTCGCCGGTGTTCTTGCCGAGTTTTGCGCTCTTGCCACCATAGTCGAGCACGTCGTCGACGAGCTGGAAGGCGATGCCGAGATTCATGCCGACCGAGCGGCAGGCGGTCTGCTCCGCCTTCGGGCGGTTCGCGATGACGGGGCCGACCTCGCAGGCGGCGGCGAACAGCTCGGCGGTCTTGCCGCGGATCACGGCGAGATATTCGTCCTCGGTGGTCGCGGTGTTCTTGGCGGCGGCGAGCTGCATCACCTCGCCCTCGGCGATGGTGGCGGCGGCCGCGGAGAGGATGTCGAGCGCGCGGAGCGAGCCGACCTCGACCATCATGCGGAAGGCCTGGCCGAGCAGGAAGTCGCCGACCAAGACGCTTGCCTCGTTGCCCCAGAGCATGCGCGCCGACAGCTTGCCGCGGCGCATCTCGCTCTCGTCGACGACGTCGTCATGGAGCAGGGTGGCCGTGTGCATGAACTCGACGCTTGCTGCGAGCTTGATGTGGCCGTCGCCGGTGTAGCCGGCGAGGTTGGCCATCGCGAGCGTCAGCATCGGCCGCAGCCGCTTGCCTCCGGAGGAGATCAAATGGTTGGCCACTTCCGGGATCATGGTCACGTCCGAACCCGTCCGCGACAGGATCGTGGCGTTGACGCGCTCCATATCAGGAGCGACAAGGGCAACCAGCTCTTCGATCGACGCGCCGGGAGTTTCGAAAGGTACGATGACGGCCACGCCGGTCTCCAATATTTGCCCCGGAAGGGCTATTCTGACGGAAAGACAATAGAAACTGGCAGCGGATGCGGCAAGGCCTGCGGAACCATTGACATTTGCCGCTTTAGCCCCCTTTGGGCAGGAGACCTCTCGTTTTGCGTGAACTGGTTCGGACCAACGATATGGTGCTGGTGTCGGCGATCGGCGCGCTGCTCGACGGCGCCAACATCCATCATCTGGTGCTGGACCAGAACATGAGCATCATCGAGGGCTCGCTCGGCATTTTGCCGCGGCGGATCCTGGTTCATGAGGACGATGCCCAGGAGGCCAGGGACCTCCTCACTGAGGCCGGCCTCAGCCACGAACTGCGCGGCAATGAGTGAGGCCGCAAATATTACCGAGGACGCCTTTCTCGGGGGGCAGTTGCGGCTGAGGCAGAAGCGGTCCGGTCATCGCGCGGGGCATGATGCCATCCTGCTTGCGGCGGCGACGGAGGCCAGGGCAGAGGACCGCGTGGTTGATTTCGGCTCCGGTATCGGCACGGCCGGGCT
>NZ_JALBGZ010000584.1:0-3935 GCF_023006515.1 Bradyrhizobium sp. PRIMUS42 | reverse complement strand
CCTCAGCGCCGGGCGCGATGGCGGCGGTGCGCTGTTCATGCGCGGCATTGAGTTTGCGGCCGCGGGCGTCGTGCTGCTGTTCGGCGCAGGTCTGTTATTCGGCTACATCGCCGCCGAACGGACGACGTGTTTTTAGCCGCACCCGTGCCCCGGACGCAGCGCGGCTCGATTCCGAGCAGCGTCTATCTCTAACCGTCGCCCTGAGGTGCTCGCCTTGCCACGCAAGGCGAGCACCTCAGGATGACGGGTCGAAGGGATGCGTGCCGCCTCACACCGGCAGAAACCGCTTCAATGCCGGCATGAAGAAGATCCCGAGATTGATCGCAAAGCCGACGGTCCAGAGGATCGAGCGCAGTGTTGGGCGGTTGCCGAGATAGGTCAGCACATAGGCGATCCGGACGATCAGGAACAACGCCGCGAGCTCGTCGATCAGCCGCTGCGGCGAATCCCTGTATTCGGCAAGCAGCACCGCGAAGGCGAAGAACGGGAACGTCTCGATGCCGTTCTGGTGCGCGCCGAGCGCGCGCTGCGAGAGCGCGTCCTCGTAGAAGGCGGGGTCGCGCGGCCGGGAATTGTCGAAGCGGCGAAACCTGATCCATTTGACCGAGGCGATCGTAGACAGATAGAGCAGCAGCGCTCCAAAGACGCACCATTCCGCGAGTGTCATGAGCCCCTCCCGCCTGGGTGCGACCCTAGCGATGCCGGGCTCACCTTGACAAGTTCGGACCAACGCGCGACCCACAGGGCCATGACCAGTGTCGTCCCCATCGAGGCCGCGAGACCGGCCGCCCAAACCGCCTTGCCGCGCGTTGGCGTGCTCCTGATCAATCTCGGAACACCGGATACGGCCGATGCGCCGGGCGTGCGGGTCTATCTCAAGGAATTTCTCTCGGACGCCCGCGTCATCGAGGACCAGGGGCTGATCTGGAAAGCCGTGCTGAACGGGATCATCCTGCGCAGCCGTCCCCGTACCAAGGCGCTGGACTACCAGAAGATCTGGAACACCGAGAAGAACGAGTCGCCGCTGAAGACCATCACGCGGTCGCAAGCCGACAAGCTCGCCGCCGCACTGTCCGATCGCAGCCACGTCGTCGTGGACTGGGCGATGCGCTACGGCAATCCTTCCATCAAGTCGGGCATCGATGCGCTGATTGCGAAAGGCTGCGAGCGCATCCTGGCGGTCCCGCTCTATCCGCAATATTCCGCCTCGACCTCGGCGACCGTCTGCGACGAGGTGTTCCGCGTGCTGGCCCGTTTGCGCAACCAGCCGACGTTGCGGGTGACGCCGCCTTATTACGAGGACGCGGCCTATATCGAGGCGCTCGCGACCTCGATCGAGACCCATCTGGCGAGCCTGCCGTTCAAGCCTGAGCTGATCGTGGCATCCTTCCACGGCATGCCGAAATCCTACGTCGACAACGGCGATCCCTATCAGCAGCACTGCATCGCCACCACCGAGGCACTGCGGCGCCGGCTCGGCATGGACGAGACAAAGCTGCTGCTGACCTTCCAGTCGCGCTTCGGCAATGCCGAGTGGCTCCAGCCCTACACCGACAAGACCATGGAGCGGCTCGCGAAGGAAGGCCTGCGTCGCATCGCGGTGGTGACGCCGGGCTTTGCCGCCGACTGCCTGGAGACGCTGGAGGAGATCGCGCAGGAGAACGCCGAGATCTTCAAGCACAATGGCGGCGAGCAGTTTTCCGCGATCCCCTGCCTCAACGACAGCGAGCCGGGCATGGACGTGATCCGCACCCTGGTGCTGCGCGAGCTTCAGGGCTGGATCTGATGAGCGCCCCATGAACCGCCGCCGGTGCCTGGCGCTTCTTGGGATGATCGCGGCGCTGCCGGCCTCGGCGCTGGCGCAGCAGCCGAACGCGACGCGGCGGCTCGGCGTACTCTCTGTCACCGCTGCCGATGATGCGATCGGACAGACGCGCAGCATGGTCCTGGTCGAGGCGCTTGCCGGCCACGGCTGGAAGGAGCGCGACAACCTCAAGATCGACTGGCGCAGCGGTGGCGGCGACCGCGCGCGCATCGCGCAGCTCGCAGACGAGTTGATCGCGCTCAAGCCCGACATTCTGCTCGCAATCGGCACGCCCTCGGTCGAGGAGTTGCGCCGCCGCACCACGACGATCCCGATTGTGTTCGCCGTCGTCACCGATCCCGTCAGCCAGGGCTTTGTCGAAAACCTCGCGCATCCCGGCGGCAACGTCACCGGTTTCACCGATTACGACGGCCCGCTCGCCGGCAAATGGCTGGAGATGCTGACGCAGGTGGCGCCGCCCGTTCGCCGCGTGTTCGTCGTCTACAATCCCGAGACCGCGCCGTTCGCGCCCCTGATGCTGCGCACGGTCGAGGACGCCGCGCAGACGCTCCACGTGGCCGTCGAGCCTGCGCCCGTGAACGACGCCGGCTCGATCGCGGCACTGGCTACGCGCAAGGACGGCGGCTTCTTGGTCCTGCCTGATTTCTTCACCATGGCCAATCGCGCGCAACTGCTGGCGACGATCGGCGAGGCTCGCTTGCCGGCGGTGTTCTGGAGCCGGACCTTCGTCGAGGAAGGCGGGCTGATGTCCTACAGCACCGACAGCGCCGAGCAGCTGCGCCGCGCCGCCTCCTACATCGACCGCATCCTCAGGGGCGCGCTGGCGGCCGATCTGCCGGTCCAGAATCCGACCAGGTTCGAGCTGACGATCAACCTGAAGACGGCCAAGGCGCTTGGCGTCACGCTTCCCGCGGGCCTGCTCGCAATCGCGAACGATGTCATCGAATGATGCCGTCCGCAGCGGGACCCATGGCCGGATGTGTTAAGTTTGTCGCTAGGTCTGAGCCTGCGCGCTTTCAAGGGCCTTCCGCAAATACATATCGAGACCGCTCCCTCTCCATCCGTCTTGTCCAGAATTGCGCCGGTACCGACGTTACTTGCGACCGCTGAACCGGTAGGGTTGTGATCCCGACCAATGACAGCGCGGGAAGGGTCTTTTTCCTGCCTTGGAGGATATATGAGCGGTTTCGACATTTTCGCGATTGTTCTGGTGTTGCTCGTCATCGTCACGCTGGTGGCCGGTGTGAAGACGGTGCCGCAGGGCTATGACTGGACCATCGAGCGGTTCGGCAAATACACCCAGACGCTCAGCCCCGGGCTCAATCTGATCGTGCCCTATTTCGATCGCGTTGGACGCAAGATCAACATGATGGAGCAGGTGATCGACATTCCCGAGCAGGAAGTCATCACCAAGGACAATGCCACCGTGACGGTGGACGGCGTCGCCTTCTACCAGGTGTTCGACGCTGCCAAGGCGAGCTACGAGGTCTCCAACCTGACGCAGGCCATCACCGTGCTGACCATGACCAACATCCGTTCGGTAATGGGTGCGATGGATCTCGACCAGGTGCTGTCGCATCGCGACGAGATCAACGAGCGCCTGCTCCGCGTCGTGGATGCCGCGGTCTCGCCCTGGGGGTTGAAGGTCAACCGCATCGAGATCAAGGATATCGTGCCGCCGGCCGATCTCGTCGAAGCTATGGGCCGTCAGATGAAGGCCGAGCGCGTCAAGCGCGCCGACATCCTCGCCGCCGAAGGCCAGCGCCAGTCGGAGATCCTGCGCGCCGAGGGCGCCAAGCAGGGCCAGATCCTGCAGGCGGAGGGCCGCAAGGAAGCCGCGTTCCGCGACGCCGAGGCGCGCGAGCGTTCGGCCGAGGCGGAGGCGAAAGCCACGCAGATGGTGAGCGAAGCCATTTCCAAGGGCGACGTCGCCGCGTTGAACTATTTCATCGCCGACAAATATATCAAGGCGTTCGGCCAGTTCGCGGAGGCGCCGAACCAGAAGATCATCATGCTGCCGATGGAGGCCACGAGCATGCTCGGCTCGCTCGCCGGCATCGGCGAGATCGCCAAGGCGACGTTCGGTGAGAGCGCGGCCTCTGCTGCCGCC
>NZ_JALBGZ010000583.1:0-3939 GCF_023006515.1 Bradyrhizobium sp. PRIMUS42 | reverse complement strand
GACGCCGTCGGCCAGGCGCGCGCCACCACCGAACGCGTCAGCGAACTGTCCAAGGCCGCGTCCCGCATCGGCGACGTCGTCGAGCTGATCAACACCATCGCCGGCCAGACCAATCTGCTGGCGTTGAATGCGACCATCGAAGCGGCACGTGCCGGTGAAGCCGGCCGCGGCTTCGCGGTGGTGGCCTCCGAGGTCAAGGCGCTCGCCGAGCAGACCGCGAAGGCGACCGGCGAGATCGGCCAGCAGATCTCCGGCATCCAGGCGGCGACCAACGATTCGGTTGGCGCCATCAAGGAGATCTCCTCGACCATCGAGCGTCTCTCGGAGATATCGTCGGCGATCGCAGCGGCGGTGGAAGAGCAGGGCGCGGCGACGCAAGAGATCGCCCGCAACGTGCAGCAGGCCGCGCAGGGCACGCAGCGGGTCTCCTCCAACATCACCGACGTGCAGCGTGGCGCGACCGAGACCGGCACGGCCTCCTCACAGGTGCTGTCGGCGGCGCAAATGCTGTCGAACGACTCGGGCCGGCTGAAGAGCGAGGTCAGCAAATTCCTGACCAACGTGCGCGCGGCGTAAATCCTTCGCGAACACCATCGTTGCGAGAAAGCGAGCGGCGCCAAAAGCGCCGCTCGCTTTTCTTTTCGTCATCGGTAGCATGATCGCAGGTACTGTCGGCGGCGCAGATGCTGTCGCGCGATTCCAATCGTCTCAAGCTCGAGTCGGCAAGTTCCTGAACTCCGTCCGCGCCGCGTGAGGCTGACGCACGCATGGCTGCGATGTCGATTTCGCAGTGCGGTAGCATGGAAGTGAATGCGGGATAGCCGCGAGCCATTGGCGTTTCCGCCGGTGCTCAGGTAAAGGGAAAAGGGATCCCCGTGGGGACGGATTTCTTCCTTGCTTGACCCGGATTTGCCTGGCGCATGATTGCTCTGGTCCGTATTGCCCTGAGCCGGCCCTATACGTTCGTCGTGCTCGCGCTTCTGCTGCTGATCATCGGACCGCTCGCTGCTCTGCGGACGCCGACTGACATCTTTCCGGACATCCGCATTCCCGTGATCGGCGTGGTCTGGCAGTACACCGGCCTGCCGCCGGACCAGATGTCCGGCCGTATCACGACGCCATTCCAGCGTGCGCTGACGACGACGGTCAATGACATCGAGCACATCACGGCCAATTCCTACAACGGCTTTGGCATCATCAAGATCTTCTTCCAGCCCAACGTCGACATCCGCACCGCCAACGCGCAGGTCACCGCGATCTCGCAGACGTTGATCAAGCAGATGCCGCCGGGCGCGACGCCGCCCTTGATCCTGAACTACTCGGCGTCCACCGTGCCGATCATCCAGGTGGCGCTGTCGGGCGACGGCCTCACCGAGCAGAACCTCGCCGATATCGGCATCAACCAGCTCCGCACGCCGCTGGTCACCGTGCCCGGCGCCGCGATCCCCTATCCGTTCGGCGGCAAGCAACGCCAGGTCCAGATCGATCTCGATCCCACCGCGCTCCAGGCCCGCGGCCTGTCCGGCCAGGACGTCGCCAATGCGCTCGCGGCCCAGAACCTGATCACGCCGGTCGGCACCCAGAAGATCGGCCAGTTCGAATACAACATCCAGCTCAACAATTCGCCGCTGAAAATCGACGAACTCGGCAACCTGCCGATCAAGACCGTCAACGGCGCAATGGTCTATGTGCGCGATGTCGCGACCGTGCGCGACGGCAATCCGCCGCAAACGAACATCGTCCACGTCGACGGCAACCGCTCCGTGCTGATGATGGTGCTGAAGGCGGGCGCGACTTCGACGCTCGATATCATCGCCGGCATCAAGCAGAAGGTCATCGACGTCAAGGACCAGCTCCCCGACGCGCTCAAGATCGGCTTCATCGGCGACCAGTCGGTGTTCGTCCGTGGCGCGATTCAAGGCGTCGCGGTCGAGGGCGTGATCGCGGCGCTGCTCACCAGCGTCATGATCCTGTTGTTCCTCGGCAGCTGGCGCTCCACGATCATCATCGCGGTCTCGATCCCGCTGTCGGTGCTCGGCGCCATCATCATGCTGTCGGCGATCGGCGAGACGCTGAACATCATGACGCTCGGCGGCCTCGCGCTCGCGGTCGGCATCCTCGTCGACGACGCCACCGTGACCATCGAGAACATCAACTACCATCTGGAGCAGGGCAAGCCGGTCGAGCAGTCGATCCTCGACGGCGCCAACCAGATCGTGACGCCGGCCTTCGTGTCGCTGCTGTGTATCTGCATCGTGTTCGTGCCGATGTTCTTCCTCACCGGCGTCGCCCGCTTCCTGTTCGTGCCGATGGCCGAAGCCGTGATGTTCGCGATGATCTGGTCGTTCATCCTGTCGCGCACGCTGGTGCCGACCATGGCGAACTATCTGTTGAAGGCGCATGTCCATCACGAGGGCGGGCCGCCGAGATCACGCAATCCCTTTGTCTGGTTCCAGCGCGGCTTCGAGGCGCGGTTCGAGCGCATCCGCGGCGGCTATCATGACTTCCTCGGGCTCGCGCTGGCGCACCGTGCGGTGTTCGTGATCGGCTTCATCTGTGTCGTCGGCCTGTCCTTCGCGCTGGTGCCGTTCCTCGGTCGCAACTTCTTTCCCGCGGTCGATGCCGGCAACATCCTGATGCATGTCCGCACGCAAGTCGGCACCCGCGTCGAGGAGACCGCCAACCAGCTCGCCGACGTGCAGAAAGCGGTCCGCAAGCTGATCCCGGGCGAGATCGAGACCATGACCGACAATATCGGCATGCCGATCTCCGGTATCAACATGACCTACAACAACACCGGCGTGATCGGTCCGCAGGACGGCGACATCCAGATCAAGCTGAAAGAGGGCCACAAGCCGACCGAGGAGCACGTCAAGGTGCTGCGCG
This sequence comes from Bradyrhizobium sp. PRIMUS42, assembly GCF_023006515.1. Classification (NCBI taxonomy): domain Bacteria; kingdom Pseudomonadati; phylum Pseudomonadota; class Alphaproteobacteria; order Hyphomicrobiales; family Nitrobacteraceae; genus Bradyrhizobium; species Bradyrhizobium sp. PRIMUS42. The sequence continues at coordinate 1,053 of NZ_JALBGZ010000583.1, read as the reverse complement.
AGCAATTGCCGCGGTTGTTCCCCGGCGTCAGCTTCGCGTTCCTGCCGGCTGACATCGTCAGCCAGATCCTGAACTTCGGGGCGCCGGCGCCGATCGACCTGCAGATCCGCGGCGCCAACCTTGCCGCCAACTTCGCTTACGCCAACAATTTGCTGGCCAAGGTCCGCAGGATCCCCGGCGTTGCCGATGCCCGCATCCAGCAATCGCCGAACGCGCCGACCTTCAACATCGATGTCGATCGCACCCGCGCACAATATGTCGGTCTGACCGAGCGCGACGTCACCAACAGCCTCGTGGTCAATCTCGCCGGCTCCTCACAGGTGGCGCCGACCTATTACCTCAACCCCGACAACGGCGTGTCTTACTCGATCGTGATGCAGACGCCGCAATACCAGATCGACTCGCTCAGCGCGCTGCAGACGCTGCCGATCACCGCGGCCGGCAATGCGCAGTCGCCGATCCTCGGCGGCATTGCCGACATCAAGCGATCGGCCTCGAGCGCGGTGGTCTCGCAATACGACATCCAGTCGATGGTGCAGATCTTTGCGACGACCTCGGGCCGCGATCTCGGCGCGGTCGCCGCGGACATCCGACAGGTAATCGCCGACACCGCCAAGGAAGTGCCGAAGGGCTCCTCCGTCGTGCTGCTCGGCCAGGTGCAGACCATGAACAGCGCTTTCACCGGCCTGTTGTTCGGTCTGCTGGGTGCGGTCGTGCTGATCTATTTCCTGATCGTTGTGAACTTCCAGTCCTGGTCCGATCCGTTCGTGATCATCACCGCCCTGCCGGCCGCGCTCGCCGGCATCGTCTGGATGCTGTTCACGACCGGGACCACGCTGTCGGTCCCGGCGCTGACGGGCGCCATCATGTGCATGGGCGTTGCCACCGCCAACAGCGTGCTCGTGATCTCCTTCGCGCGCGAGCGCTACGAGGCGCTCGGCGGTTCCTGTTCGTGATCATGATGCTCGACGTCGACTTCCTCGAGCTGCGCGAGGGCTTCATCGAGTACCTGCCGGTCGGCCTCGTGATCGGCGGCATCTTCCTGTTCGAGCT
>NZ_JALBGZ010000582.1:0-3943 GCF_023006515.1 Bradyrhizobium sp. PRIMUS42 | reverse complement strand
CGCGAGCCGCGCGCATACGAAGCGCTGGTGCGCGAGATCGGCGAGGACGGTGCCTGCGAAGTGCGCGAGGTGTTCTGGAGCGAGACCTGCGCACGCCTGCAACTGTTCCGCACGCTCTCGCTCGCTCAGCACCATGCCAGGATCGCGCGCGAAGCGCATTCGCTGAAGAGCGCGGCCGGGACATTCGGCTATGTCAGGCTCGCGGCGCTGGCATTGACGCTGGAGAGGTCGGCAGAGAGGCTCGGCGATGCCGAATTCCGCGATCTCCTGGACCGGATGGATGCCGCCTATGTCGCCGCGCGCGCACAGGAGCCGCGCTAACCACTCCGGCGTGCATTCCCGCCGTACTTCTACGGTTGGCGATTTTTAGAGATGGCTAATCATAGGTGGTGATAGTCGCGGGAAACCAGGAGGGTTTCCATGTTCACCTACGAGACCGCGGACCAGAAGGAGGTTCGCCGCTTCCGCATCGCACAGTTCAACGGCCGGATGGCGACGGTGAGGGCTGGCGAGTCGACGGTGACCGGCTTCGTGCGTTCGGTGCTGGAGCAGGAATCGAGCATGCCTCCCCGCTGGACCATCACCATTATCCCGAACGGGCCGAAGGAAGAAATCAAGCCGCTGCGTCCCGCCTCGCGCGCGCGTCCCTTCGCCGAAGACTATTTCTGAGCGCGATCGGGTTCTCGAGATATATCTTCCGGCCTTTGTCCGCACCGCCTGCCGGCGATGCAACACGCCAGCCTCAATCGATCGAATGCAGCAGCGCCGCACGGACGAGATCCGCGGTGTTGCGCGCACCGAGCTTGCGCATCGCCTCGGCACGATGGCTCTCGAACGTGCGCGGACTAATCTGCATCCGAAGCGCACCCTGCTTGTTCGAGTATCCCTCGCTGATCAGCCTCAGCACCTCGCGCTCGCGCTTCGTCAGCCGCTTCTGGCCCGACAGGCCGAGGAGTTCGGCACTCGGCACGCGCTGGGCTTGCTGGGCGCGGACGGCCTTCGATTCTGCGTCCTCGGCACTGGACGGGATCGACAAGCCACCCTTGTGACGACCCGCAAGCTGCTTGACCAGGCCGCAAACCCGCTCGGTCTGTGCCAGCGCGTTCTCGACCACCCGCTGCAAATAGGCACGGTCGCCGGTGACGGGCGCGAACTGATCGCTGTGATGCTTGATCTCGCCCATGTAGAGCAGCAGCGCAGTCAGGGGGCCGTTGAGCTCGCGGGCAATGGCAGCGGCCATTTCGTCGGCCGCCTTGGCCCGGGCGGCGCTCAGGCGGACGAAATCGAGCTCATCAGTTGGAGCAGCGCTGCTTTCGTACCATTCCGACGGCCGCGAATCGGTGGCCGTATCATTCTGTGACCCCATGTCACTCATTTAGCGGAACCGGGGGCGGTCTGTGGTTAACTTTTTGCTCCGTAAGACTACGGTGATTTCGGCGGTTTTGCGCTAAAATGGCGACGTCGGCACAATTTGTGCTTGCGGCGCGCGGCGCCCGATCCCGCAAGGGTTGAGTTTCCTGCTGAGGTCTTCGGCAAACGGTCCGAAAACTCCTTAACCGCCGCTTTCGCCCGAGGCCGCCCCCCGGCTTTTACGGAATAATTAACGGCGACTTGCTTCTCTTAGGAGGTTGAGAGCGCGCAAATGCCTCCACGCATTGGGCCCGCACGCCCGCGGGACACGCTGCGAAAGATTGCGTGCCATGGACGAGATCGATCGGCTGTCGGAATTCCTGCAGAGGCTGACGCCGCTGTCGCGCAGCTGTCTGCTCAGTGAGCTGGAGCGGCTCGAGCTGTGCGGCCTCGACATGCCGGGCTCGGCCGACGTCCAGTCCCGCTTGCGCGCCGAGTTTCGCAAGGACGGATCGACCCAGGCGCGCGCCACCAGCCCGTCGCGCTATTTCTTCGCACCGCTCGAGCTGCTCCTGATCGACGGCGCGCCCGAGCACGCCAATATGGGGCGGATCTCGCGCAACACCCTCACCCCGATCTGGGAATGGATCTGCCGCGACCTGCTGCCGACCATGGCCCGCGACTACATCAAGGCGATCAGCGACCAGGTTGCCGCCAACAATCCGAAGGAAGTCCTGAAGATCGCATCGACCTTCCAGACCAAGGTCGTCAAGGTGCTCGAGAGCACCTTCGCTTCGGCGGAGAGCACCGAATTCGCGCGGGCCAAGCTCGCGCAGTATACGGCGTCGCGCAGCGCCTTCGACGACGTCAGGAAGATGCAGCATGTGCTGCGCGCCGGCGATGCGCTGCCGAAATTCAATGAAAAGCTGCCTGCAAAAATCGCGAGATTCGACGACGGCCAGGTTGCCCAGATCACCGCGCAGCTCGACGCCTTCAAGAAGGCCCATCCCGAGGCACTGCCCTTCGCTCTGACGCTGGTGGCGAGGCGCCTTGCGACGTCCTGGCAATTGGTGCGCCTCGCCACCAAGGCCGCCGCGAGCAAGAGCCCTGCCGACGTCGCCGCCGCGCCCTATGCCTGCGTCGTTCCCATGGTGCTCGACCGGCTCGACGACAAGCGCCTCGCGCTTCGTATCGCGCTCCGGCACAACCGGGTGCTGGTCGCCCGCGACCTGCTCACCGAGATCTATGACACCGAATATGCGCTCAAGGTGCGCATCGACGGCATCGAAAACAGCGAATGGGGAATCCGGCTCCAGCAATTGATGGACGCGATCGCGGCGCTGGTGTCCGCCGAGGTAAGCCGCTTCCCTTCCAATGTCGGCCACATCCTCGGCTCTCGCCGACTGCGCAGCCATGACACGCTCGGCGGCAAGCTGACTTATCTGGCCTGGAAGGGGCGCGACGCGATGCAGGACGGCGCGGCCGCGTTCCGCAAATTGATCGGGCAAACCTGATATCGCGCGGCGCGCGTCAATGCGCGCGCGGCAGGCACAGGAAGCGATCGAGAAATCGTCCTGACATCACGACCCTGAACCACCAATACATCAAACGCCGCGTCGTCATTGTCGCAATCCTCGACAGCCCACCACCGGCTGAGCCGAGCAATAGCGCAAGTGCAGCAACCCGCATGTGATGCGCTTCACATTCCCGGCCGCGGGCCTGGCCGCGTTGTCGCAGAACTGTCGCGGGCGAAGGCGGAACATGCGCGCATCGCGGGAAAGAAGACGACGCGGTCCTGTTCCCCGTCATCGAGCACTCGCCGCACATCTCGAAAAAGCCACCGGTCAATCCTCCGACGATCCCGCATTGCTTCGAAAGGGCACACATTCGCATTGCCCGCCTCCGTCCATCGGCGGGCACGATGCCAGTTACATCGCGCGAGAAAAATTTCGCGTGCGCTGGCAGGCGTTGCGCCTGCGGTGCTCGGGTACGCGAATTCTTTTCGAACAGACTGTTGAAAAATTAGCTCGAATTGCAGGGTTTAACGTTACTCAGATAATTCAAGAACGATGTGATGCTCTCCTTATTTGAACCCACGCTCCGCGTTTAAGAAACCGTCACGGAACGGGAGTGACGTTGATGAACGATGGGATGGTTGAGCTCGTCGGACGAAGGCCTGTGACCTTCGGACGACGAAAGGTAACGCCGCGCGCCTGCGTGGCCGATAGCAAGCGGCATCTGCGCGCCTTTCTCAGCGAGGTGCTGGAGGATCTCGGCTTCGTCACCAGCGAATGCGCCAGCGCGGACGAACTGCAGACGGTGCTCGCCACCGATCTGCCCGACCTGATCCTGCTCGGCGTCGCCACTGACGGCATCGAGCCGGGGAGATTCCTCGAAATATTGGTGCGGGAGGCTTTTGCCGGCAAGGTTCTGACCGTCGGCGCCCGGGAGTCGATCATCGTCAGGGCCGTGCAGCAGGTCGGCGAGGAATATGGTCTTACCATGCTGCCGCCGCTGACGACGCCCTTTGCCGCGGAAACGCTGCGCGAACGCGTCGCCATGCTGCTGCCGGAGGAGCCGGCGCCGAGCCCGG
>NZ_JALBGZ010000581.1:0-3949 GCF_023006515.1 Bradyrhizobium sp. PRIMUS42 | reverse complement strand
ATGGTGCTGCGCGCCGGCCTGCCGATGCAGGACATGGAGTTCGTGCAGTTCCACCCGACCGGCATCTACGGCTCGGGCTGTCTCGTCACCGAAGGCGCGCGCGGCGAAGGCGGCTATCTCGTCAACTCCGAAGGCGAGCGTTTCATGGAGCGCTATGCGCCGTCGGCCAAGGACCTCGCCTCGCGCGACGTCGTCTCGCGCGCGATGACCATCGAGATCCGTGAAGGACGCGGCGTCGGCAAGAAGAAGGACCACATCTTCCTGCACCTCGACCATCTCGATCCCGCGGTGCTGGCCGAGCGGCTGCCCGGCATCTCCGAATCCGCAAAGATCTTCGCCAATGTCGACGTGACGCGCGAGCCGATCCCGATCGTGCCGACCGTGCACTACAACATGGGCGGCATCCCCACGAACTATCACGGCGAAGTCCTGACCAAGAAGGACGGCGACGACAACGCGATCATCCCCGGCCTGATGGCGATCGGCGAAGCCGCCTGCGTCTCCGTGCACGGCGCCAACCGCCTCGGCTCCAACTCGCTGATCGACCTCGTCGTGTTCGGCCGCGCCGCGGCGCTCCGCCTCGCCGAAAAGCTCACGCCGAACGCCAAGCAGCCCGAGCTGCCGGCGAACTCGTCCGAGCTCGCGCTCGGCCGCCTCGACCATTACCGCTACGCCTCCGGCGGCACGCCAACCGCGAAGCTGCGCGAAGGCATGCAGCACGTGATGCAGAACAATTGCGCGGTGTTCCGCACCGGCGAAATCCTGAGCGAAGGCCAGAACCTGATCGAGAAGGTCCACAGCGGCATCACCGACATCGCCGTGTCCGACCGCTCGCTGGTGTGGAACTCGGACCTCGTCGAGACGCTGGAATTCGACAATCTGATCTCGCAGGCGGTGGTGACGATGAACTCGGCCGCCAACCGCACCGAGAGCCGCGGCGCCCATGCGCGCGAGGACTTCTCCGAGCGCGACGACAAGAACTGGATGAAGCACACGCTGGCCTGGCTGGACGATGCCGGCAAGGTCAAGATCGAGTACCGTCCGGTTCACGACTACACCATGACCAACGACGTACAGTACATCCCGCCCAAGGCGCGCGTGTACTGATCGAACATTAGCCGTCATTCCGGGGCGATGCGCAGCATCGAACTGGGGTGCGCAAATTGCGCACCTGAGAATCTCGAGATTCCGGGTCTGGTCCTTCGGACCATCCCGGAATGACGAAAGGTTAGAGCAATGGTTGAATTCGCACTTCCGAAGAACTCCAAGATTTCCGGCGGCAAGACCTGGCCGAAGCCCGCGGGCGCGACCGAGGTTCGCGAGTTTCGCGTCTATCGCTGGAATCCGGACGACGGCAAGAATCCGAGCGTCGACACCTATTACGTCGACACCAATGATTGCGGTCCGATGGTGCTGGACGGCCTGATCTGGATCAAGAACCACATCGACCCCTCGCTGACCTTCCGCCGCTCCTGCCGCGAAGGCGTCTGCGGCTCCTGCGCCATGAACATCGACGGCCAGAACACGCTGGCCTGCACCCGCTCGATGCACGACGTCAAGGACGGCGCGGTGAAGATCAACCCGCTGCCGCACCAGCCGGTCGTGAAGGATCTCGTCCCCGACCTCACCAATTTCTACGCGCAGTATGCGTCGGTCGAGCCGTGGCTGAAGACGACCTCGCCGACGCCGCAGAAGGAATGGCGCCAGACCCACGAGGACCGCGAGAAGCTCGACGGCCTCTACGAGTGCATCCTGTGCGCCTGCTGCTCGACCTCCTGCCCGAGCTATTGGTGGAACAGCGACCGCTATCTCGGCCCCGCCGCCCTGCTCCAGGCCAACCGCTGGGTGTCCGATTCGCGGGATGAAGCGACCGGCGAGCGGCTCGACAATCTCGAGGATCCGTTCCGGCTCTACCGCTGCCACACCATCATGAACTGCGCCAAAGCCTGCCCGAAGGGACTGAACCCCGCGGAAGCCATCGCCGAGCTCAAGCTCAAGATGGTCGAACGGCAGATCTGAGACGAAGTCATGCTTTGCGTCCCGGCCAGACCGGCCGCGACATTCTGGGATCGGAGCCAATTCGAGTAGAATTTTCCAATTCGAGGAGAATTTTCCCCGACCCGCCGTGCGGGCAAATTTTTTAGATCGCAACCTTCGGTTCCAGCATAAGCTGCTTCCTTCCCCGCGCCAGATTCAGTTAAGCTCCCGTCAGGGACGGAGCGACTGTGCAGAGGGCGCAACGCAACTCGCTGAGATTGTTGCAGTGGATGATGGCGGCATCCCTGGCGCTGCCGATTGCTCTGTTCGCCATCGCCGCAACGATCTCCTACACATCGACCCGCGACATCGCCGACCGGGAGATCGAGCGCACGCTCGACGTCGTGCATGAGCACGCGCTGAAGGTGTTCGAGACCATCGATCGCAGCCTTGCCGAGCTCAACGAGGTGGTCCGCGGCCTACCCGACGACACCATCCGCGCCCGCGAGCCGGCGCTGCATCGCCGCCTGAAGCGGCTGACCGATTCGCTGCCACAGCTCAAATCGGCCTGGATCTTCGACGCGGACGGAAAAGCGCTGGTCAACAGCCTCGCCTCGCCACCGCCGGAGTTGAGCTTTGCGGACCGCAATTACTTCTATGCCCATATCGACCAGAGCATCGGCACGTTCATCGGCACGGCCCTGACGCCCCGTCCGCCCTATCAGGGCGCGCGCTTCTTCGGGGTGAGCCGCCGCCGCGACTCCGACGACGGCAGCTTCATCGGGGTGATCCAGGCCTCGGTCCTCCCCGAATATTTCGACAGTTTCTATGCGCGCATCGGTTCCGATGCCGGCAGCTTCTTCGCGATGGGACGCACCGACGGCATGCTGCTTGCGCATTTCCCGCGGCTCGACCGCGACCTTCGGCTCGATCCGACCGGACCGGTCGGCCGCGAAATCGCGGCGCGCCCCGAGCACGGCCTCATCACCGTCGCCTGGCCCTCGGACGGGATCGAGCGGCGCATCGGCTACCGGCGCATCGCGGAATACCCGATCTATGTCAGCGCCGGGCTCGAAACCTCGGCGATCCGCGCGCGCTGGTTCGCCACCATCGGCCAGCATCTTGTGTTCGGCATTCCCGCCACCGCACTTCTGTTTCTGTTGCTGGCGCTGGCCTTGCGGCGCACCCAGCACCTTCAAACCGAGGCCGCAAAGCGGCGTGAGGCCGAGGAGGCCCTCAAGCACAGCCAGCGCCTGGAGGCGCTCGGGCAGCTCACCGGCGGGGTCGCGCATGATTTCAACAATTTGCTGACGGTGATCCGCGCCTCGGTCGACCTGTTGAACCGGCCGCAGCTGACGGAGGAGCGGCGCCAGCGCTACATCACCGCCATTGCAGACGCCGTGGCCCGCGCGGCCAAGCTGACCTCGCAGCTGCTCGCCTTTGCGCGGCGTCAGACCTTGAAGCCGGAGGTGTTCGACGTCGGCGAACGGATGCAGGCGCTGCACGACATGCTTGCGCCCCTGCTGGGGCCGGCCATCGAGATCGCCATGCGCCTGCCCGCGGAGCCCTGCCTCGTCCGTGCCGATGCCGGCCAGTTCGAGACGGCGCTGATCAACATGGCGACCAACGCGCGCGATGCCATGCAGGGCAAGGGCCGGATCACCTTCAAGGTCGAGGCCGCGACGACCGTTCCGGACACGCTGGCCGGCGCCCCGGACGGCCAGATCCCGGGACACCATGGCTTCATCAGCGTGACCGTCAGCGACACCGGCATCGGCATTCCCGCCGCCCGATTGGGGCGCATCTTCGAGCCGTTCTTCACCACCAAGCAGGTTGGCCACGGCACCGGCCTCGGCCTGTCCCAGGTGTTCGGCTTCGCCCGGCAATCCGGCGGCGAGGTGACGGTCACGAGCGAGGTCGGGCACGGCAGCACCTTCTCACTCTATCTGCCGCGGGTGCCGCCGGACCTGCT
>NZ_JALBGZ010000580.1:0-3965 GCF_023006515.1 Bradyrhizobium sp. PRIMUS42 | reverse complement strand
GGCCTCCTCACCGGGCGGCAGCGGGATCGGGATCGCCCGGATCGCCTCGAGATTGCCGCGCAGGTGTTCCGGCAGGCGCACGACGATGTCGAAGCGGCGGTCGCCCTCGAACAGCTTGCCGGCCGATTTGCCGCCGACCGCGATCTCGACGATGCCCTGCACCTCACTGATGCTGAGGCCATAGCGGGCAAGCGCCTGGCGGTCGAGGCGGACGGTGAGGATCGGCAGGCCGGAGACCTGCTCGATCTTGACGTCGCTGGCGCCGCGGATGCCGCGGATCGCGGCCTCCACCTGTCTTGCTGCGCCTTGCAGGATGTCGAGGTCGTCGCCGAAGATCTTGACCCCGACGTCGGTGCGCACGCCGGAGATCAGCTCGTTGACACGGAACTGGATCGGCTGGGAGATTTCATAGGCGCTGCCGGGAATCTCGTCAGCGGCATGCTCGATGGCCTCGATCACCTCCGATTTCGGCTTGTCCGGGTCGGGCCATTCGGCGCGCGGCTTCAGCATGACGTAGCCATCGGTCTGCGCCGGCGACATCGGGTCGGTCGCGATCTCGGCGGTGCCGATGCGGGTGAAGAACTCCTTCACTTCAGGGATTTGCTTGATGCGTTTTTCCAGCGCCTTCTGAAGATCCAGCGACTGGGTGAGGCTGGTGCCGGGAATCCGGATCGAAGCCAGCGCGACGTCGCCCTCGTCCAGGCTCGGAATGAACTCGCCGCCCATCCGCGACGCGGCGATGCCGCTCGCGATCACGATGAGTGCGGCCATGATGGCGACCATGCCCCGGTTGTCGATGGCGAAGCGGAGCAGGGGCAGGTAAGCGCGTTTCGCGGCCCGCATGAACAGGTTCTCGTGTTCGGATACTTTGCCGGTGACGAAGATGGCAACGGCCGCCGGCACGAAGGTGATTGAGAACAGCACGGCGGCACCCAGCGCCATCAAGACGGTCAGCGCCATCGGCGTGAACATCTTGCCCTCGACGCCGGTGAGCGTCAGCACGGGCAGATAGACCACTGCGATGATCAGCGTTCCGAACAGGCTTGGCTTGATCACCTCGCTCGATCCGCGCAGGATCGCGCGCAGCCGCTCTGAGGTCGTCAGCAGCCCGCCTTTCTCGCGCTGGGCCGCGGCCAGCATGCGCAGGCAGTTCTCGACGATGATCACGGCGCCGTCGACGATGATGCCGAAATCGATCGCGCCCAGGCTCATCAGGTTGGCGCTGACTTTTGTCTCGACCATGCCGGTGATCGTCATCGCCATGGACAGCGGGATGACGCAGGCCACCACGAGGGCCGCGCGGATGTTGCCGAGGATCAGGAACAGCACCGCCACCACCAGCGCCGCGCCTTCCAGCAAATTGTTCTTGACCGTGCGGATGGTGGCTTCGACCAGATCGGTGCGATCGTAGACGGTCCGCGTCACGACGCCTTCGGGCAGCGATTTGGCGATGTCCTCGAGCCGGGCTGCGACGCGGCGGGCCACGCTGCGGCTGTTCTCGCCGATCAGCAGCATGGCGGTTCCGAGCACGGTCTCTTCGCCGTTCCACGTCGCTGCGCCCGTGCGAAGATCGCGGCCTTCCCTGACGGTCGCGACGTCCCTGATCCTGACGGGATTGCCGCCGCGCGCGCCGATCACGATGTCCTGGATTTCGCCCATCGTGCCGACCTGGCCCGGCGAGCGAACCAGATATTGCTCGCCGTTGCGCTCGATATAGCCGGCGCCGACATTGGCGTTGTTGGCGGCGAGCGCGGTCATGACGTCGCGAAAGCCGAGCCGGTAGGCCATCAGTTTGCCCGGGTCGGGCAGTACATGGAACTGCCGCTCGAAGCCGCCGATGGTGTTGACCTCGATCACCCCAGGCACGTTGCGAAGCTGCGGCCGGATGATCCAGTCCTGCACGGTGCGCAAATCGGTCAGCGAATAGTCGTGGCCGCCTTGCGTCTTCGCGCCTGCCTTGGCCTCGACGGTGTACATGAAGATTTCGCCGAGCCCGGTCGAGACCGGCCCCATCGCGACCTCGACGCCGGCCGGAAGCTGGTCCTTCACCTGCTGGATGCGTTCGCCGACGAGCTGGCGGGCGAAAAAGATGTCGGTGCCGTCCTTGAAGACGACCGTCACCTGGCTGAGGCCGTAGCGCGACAGCGAGCGCGTGTAGTCGAGTTTCGGCAGGCCGCCCATCGCGGTCTCGACCGGGAAGGTGATGCGCTGCTCGGTCTCGAGCGGCGAATAGCCGGGCGCGCGGGTGTTGATCTGGACCTGGACGTTGGTGATGTCAGGCACTGCGTCGATCGGAAGGCGCTGGAAATTCCAGGCTCCGAAAGCGATGGCGCCGAGCGCGAGCACGAGGACCAGCCAGCGCTGCTGCAGCGAGACGGCGATGAGGCGCTCAATCATGCTCGGCCTCGCCCTTGCCCATCTCCGCCTTCACGACGAAGCTGTTCTCGGCGACGTAGTGCTCGCCAGCGGACAGGCCTGCCTTGATCTCGACATGACGCGGATCGGAATCGCCAAGCTCCACGGGGCGCGCCTCGATCTTGTCGCCGTCCTCGCGGACGAACACGATGGTCCGGTTCTCCAGGGTCTGGATCGCGCTCCGGCGCACGGCGACCGCGACGTTGCGGGCAGCGAGGATCAGCCGTGCCGTGACGAACAGGCCGGGGCGTAAGCGGCCGTCCGGATTTTGCAGCACCACGCGGGCCAATGCGGTCTGGGTCTCGCTCGAGCCGATCGGCGCCATGTAGGAGATCGTGCCCTTGATCTCGCCGCGGCCGTCATCGGGATCGATCAGCACCTCGTCATTGAGGCGGACGCGCCTGAGGTCCTGCCGGTAGATCGACAGATCGACCCAGATGGTGGAGAGGTCGGCGACGACGAAGGCCGGCTTCTGCTCGGAAGCGTATTCGCCGAGCGAGATCTGCCGTTCGATGATAGTTCCGGCAATCGGCGCCTTCAGCTCGTAGACGGTGAGGCTCTGATTGCTCTCGATCGCGGCGAGCAGGTCGTCCTTGGCGACCTTGTCGCCGATGCGCTTCTGGATGGATTTGGCGAGGCCCGGGAAGCGCGGCGTTACCTGCACGACCGCTTCCTGGTTGGCGCGCAGAATGCCGTTGAAGGCGAGCGTGTCGGTCAGTGTCGCGCTCGCAGCCTCCGCCAGCGTGACGCCTGCGGCCGCCAGCTTGACGTCGGAGATGCGGATGCGGTCGGCGCCGTGCTCGTCCTGCTCGACATGGTCGTTCGGCTTCTTCGGTTCGGAATGCTCGGAATGCTCGCTGTGCGCGGGCTTGGCCGGCGCGAGCAGGGAATAGCCGTAAGCGCCGAGCCCGGCGGCAACGATGGCCACGAGAATGGTGGAGGACGTCTTCATCGTGCGCTCTCCCGCGCCAGCGTGAAGGGATTGCCGACGAGGCCTTCGATGGTCGCAACGCCCGCGTGGAAGTTCTGGAGCGCCTCCTGCTCGCGCAGCCGCGCCTGGGTGACGCTCGCCTGGGCGTCGAGCACCTCGAGCAAAGTGAAACGGCCCTGGCCATAGCCTTGCGAGATCGCCTCGGAGGCCTCGACGGCCTTGGGGATAGCGGTCTCGCGCAAGATCGCGAGCTCGCGCAGCGAGCCCTGGAGCGAGTCATAGGCGCGGCCGGCGATCACGATCAGCGTGTTGCGGTTGGCCTCGCGCTCGGCCTTGGTCTTGGCGAGGCTTTCCTGTGCCGAGAGGATGTTGCCCTGGTTCTGGTCGAACACGGGGATCGGCACCGAGACGGTCAGGCGCACGGCATCGTCATTGGTTTCGTTATAGTGGCGCCAGCCAGCCGCGATCCGCACGTCCGGATAGGGCTTGAGCCGAGCCAGCAGCAGCTCGGCATTGCGCTGGGCAAAGACGGCGGTCCAGCGCACCAGCTGCGGATTGGCGTCGATGGCGGCGACCACCGCCTGGAACGCCGGCGGCCGTCCCGTGGTGTCGAGCCGGC
>NZ_JALBGZ010000057.1:0-16940 GCF_023006515.1 Bradyrhizobium sp. PRIMUS42 | reverse complement strand
CCGAGCGCCTGCACCAGCCCGAACCCGGTCTCGGAATCGAAGCCGAGCGCATGACCCTCCACCACGCGTCCGTCGGCGCGGTGCAGCCAGACCGACTCCGCCTCGGTAATGAGATAACCTATCGTGAGCACCAGCCCGTCGTCGATCACGACCCCGTTGCCGGCCCGTTCGGTGCCCAGCGTCTCGGCGCTGAAGGCGTCCGGCGGGATGATGGCATGCAGGCCGACAACGGATGCGAGCGCGCGGTCGAGATCGAAACCGTAGTCGCCCGCACGCGGCTGATTGGCCGGCGGCACTCTCCATTCGGTCAGGGCGGGCATGGAGTTCTCCTGGCTGAGTGCATCGCTCCGCGATTGCAGAGGAGCGAGGCGCGAAGCAGGCCTAATTTAGGCCGGGGGAGGCCGTCTTTAAAGCCTCGTTTCTAACTATTCGTGAGGACGACGCGCGAGATATTTCGAAAGGCACAGAAGCGCCTCATGCACGGGTGGCAGGCGACCCTCGATCCGGCATGCGTCGCATGGCTGCCGTCCGGCGAGGTGCTAGGCGCGGTGCGGTGAAACTGCTAACCATTGCCGCTTCGTTTGACCAAGGGATCACGGATCGAAGCATGGATAACCGCAGCGACATCTGGCGTGGCATCGACACGATCAAGGCGCGTTTCATCGACCTCAGCGACAAGGTCTGGGGCATGCCCGAGGTGTGCTACACCGAGGCGCGGTCCGCCGCCGAGCATCTCGCCGAGCTGCGTCATCAGGGTTTCCGCATCACAGAGAACGTCGCCGGCATTCCGACCGCGGTGATGGGCGAGTGGGGCGAGGGCGGTCCGGTCATCGCCTTCATGGGGGAATATGACGCGCTGCCCGGCCTCAGCCAGGAAGCGGGCGTGGCCGAGCATCGTCCAGTCGAAACGGGCGGGCACGGCCACGGCTGCGGTCACAATCTGCTCGGTTCCGCGGCGCTGCTCGCCGCGACCGCGGTGAAGGACTGGCTCGCCGAAAACAAGGTGCCCGGTCGCGTGCGATACTATGGCTGCCCGGCCGAAGAAGGCGGCGCGGCAAAGGCCTTCATGGTGCGCTCCGGCGCGTTCGAGGACGCCGACATCGCCATCACCTGGCATCCGCACAGCTTCTGGGAGGTCGCGGTGACGCCGTCGCTCGCCAACACGCGCGCGGACTTCATCTTCACCGGCCGAACCTCGCATGCCGCGGCCTCGCCGCATCTCGGCCGTTCCGCGCTCGATGCGGTGGAATTGATGAATGTCGGCGTGAACTACATGCGCGAGCACATGCCGAGCGACGCGCGCGTGCATTACGCGCTGCTCGACACCGGCGGCATCGCGCCCAACGTGGTGCAGGCCCATGCGCGGGTGCGCTATTCGATCCGTGCCCGCGATCTTCCCGGCATGAACGAACTGGTCGGACGCGTGAGCAAGATCGCTGAGGGCGCGGCGCTGATGACCGAGACCAAGGTCGAGATGAAGATCATCTCAGCGGTCTCCAACATCCTCCCGAACACGCCGCTGGAGCAGGCGCTGCACCGGGTCATGGAAGAGCTCGGACCGCCGCATTTCGACGACGCGGACAAGAGCTTTGCCGGCCAGATCCGCGCGACGCTGAGCGACAAGGATATCGCGTCGGTCTATTACGCGATCGGCATGGAGCAGACCGATCGGCCGCTGGCCGACTTCCTGGTGCCGCTCGATGCCAAGCGCAATCCGCTGGTCGGCTCGACCGACGTCGGCGACGTCAGCTGGGTGGTGCCGACCGTGCAGGTTCACGCACCCACGGTTGCAATCGGCACGCCCTTCCACACCTGGCAGGTGGTGGCGCAGGGCAAGAGCCCGCATGCCCACAAGGCCATGGTGCAGGCGGCCAAGGCGATGGCCGGTCTCGGCATCAAGGCGCTGACGGATCCGGAGCTGATCAAGGCAGCCAAGGCCGACCTGAAAAAGCGGACGGCCAAGACGCCCTATGTCTGTCCGCTGCCGGATCATGTTGAGCCGCCGCTCGACATGTCCGTCGCGTAGAATTTCGTCTCGATACTTCGTCTGATCGGCGAACAAATTTTTCGCACTGCAGCGTGCAATCCAGCATGTTTTGATGCTGGATTGCCGAACGGATGGGCTGCAGACCGCAGTTTTGCCCAACAGACAGCCAGAAGACCGTTTGCATACACACGGTCGCAGTTGACGCGCCCCCCATTCGGTGTGCCATCTACTGCCAGCCAAATGGGCAGCCACGTAATGCGGCCGCCCTCATCACTATGGGAACCAGGCGGGGGACAACCATGCTGGATAAAGAACTGCGTTCGATGATCGGCAAAGTGAAGGATGGGCGGATGGATCGCCGCGCCTTCATCCAGCGTCTTGCTGCCGTCGGTCTCACCGCACCCCTGGCCAACCAGATCCTCGCGCTCGGCGGCGTCGCCATGGCCGAGGGCACCTCGACCTACAAGCCCACCAAGCGTGGCGGCGGCGGTGCGCTGAAGCTGTTGTGGTGGCAGGGACCGACCTTGCTCAATCCGCATTTCGCCACCGGCACCAAGGACCAGGACGGCTCGCGCCTGTTCTACGAACCGCTCGCCTGCTGGGATCCGGACGGCAACATGAAGCTGGTGCTGGCGTCGGAAATTCCCTCGACACAGAACGGTCTGCTGGCCGCCGACGGCAAGTCGGTGACGTGGAAGCTGAAGCCCGGCGTGAAATGGCATGACGGCAAGCCGTTCTCAGCCGACGACGTCGTCTTTACCTGGGAGTACATCAGGGATCCGGCGACCGCCGCCGTCACCGTGGCGACCTACCGCGACATCACGGTCGAGAAGGTCGATGACCTCACGGTCCGCCTCAGCTTCAAGAAGCCGACACCGTTCTGGGCGGACGCCTTCGTCGGTGCGACCGGACAGATTCTGCCCAAGCACCTGTTCGCCGAGTACAAGGGCTCCAAGTCCCGCGAAGCGCCGAACAATCTCGCGCCGGTCGGCACCGGCCCCTATAAATTCCTCGAATTCAAGCCCGGCGACCTGATCCGTGGCGAGATCAACAAAGACTATCACATGCCGAACCGGCCCTATTTCGACACGCTCGAGATGAAGGGCGGCGGCGACGCGGTCTCGGCCGCACGCGCGGTGATTCAGACCGGCGAGTATGATTTCGGCTGGAATATCCAGGTCGAGGACGACGTTCTGCTGCGCCTGGAGAAGGGCGGCAAGGGCAAGACCATCTATGCCGTGGGCGGCGATACCGAGTTCATCGCACTCAATTTCACCGATCCAAACACCGAGGTCGACGGCGAACGCGCCTCGATGAAGACCAAGCATCCGCTCTTCTCCGACCCTGCCGTGCGCAAGGCGCTGTCGTTGCTGGTCGATCGCGATTCCATCAAGAAGGCAATCTACGGCCGTGCCGGCCGCACCACCGCGAATTTCCTCAACGGCCCCGAAAAGTTCGTCTCCAAGAACACCTCGTGGGAATTCAGCGTCGAGAAGGCCTCGAAGATCCTCGACGATGCCGGCTGGAAGCCCGGCGCGGACGGTATTCGCGAGAAGGATGGCAAGAAGCTGAAGCTCGTGTACCAAACCTCGATCAACGGTCCGCGCCAGAAGACCCAGGCGATCGTCAAGCAGGCCTGTCAGAAGGCCGGCATCGACGTCGAGCTGAAGTCGGTCGTGGCATCGGTGTTCTTCTCGTCGGACGTCGCCAATCCCGACACCTATGCCAAGTTCTATGCCGACATCGAGATGTTCCAGATCCCGATGAGCCAGCCGGATCCGGCCCAGCACATGCGCCGCTATCATTCGAGCAACGTGGCGACGAAGGAGAACAAGTGGCAGGGCACCAACTTCCCGCGCTACGTCAACAAGGAGTACGACGCCACCATCGACGCCGCCGACGGCGAGATGGATCCGGTCAAGCGCGCGGCGCTCTATGTCAAGGCCAACGATCTGCTGTTCCAGGACACCGTGTTCATTCCTGCGCAGCACCGGCTCAAGGTGGAGGCGGCCTCGAACACGCTGCGGCCGGTAATCTCCGGCTGGGCCAACGAGACCGACAATCTGTTCGACTGGTACCGCGAGGAATGATCCCCCAGCGCTAGACGGGGGCTTTCCCTCATGAGTCAATACGTTCTACGTCGCCTCCTGATCGCGCTTCCGAGCCTGCTCGGAATCTCGGTCGTGCTGTTCGTCGTGCTTGCGCTCGCGCCCGGCGACCCGTTCTCCGAATTGGCGACCAACCCGAACGTTCCGCCCGAAGTGCAGGCCGCGCTTCGGGCCAAGTTCGGCCTCGACGATCCGATTCACCTCCGCTACCTGCATTGGCTCAACGCCATGCTGCACGGCGACTGGGGCTTCTCCTTCGTCAGCCGGATGGACGTCGACACGCTGATTCTCCAGCGCCTGCCGGCCACGCTCTATGTGATCGGCTCGGCGCAGATCCTGGCCCTGCTGATAGCGATCCCGGTCGGCGTCTATGCCGCGACCAAGCCGTACTCGCTGTTCGACCAGATCGCGAACACGCTCGCCTTCGTCGGCTTCTCGCTGCCGACCTTCTTCACCGGCATCCTGTTCATCCTGATCTTCTCGGTCACGCTGGACTGGCTGCCGTTCGTCTATACCACCGACATCAAGGGCACCGGCATCCGCTGGGTGCTGGAGATGATCCGCCAGGCGATCATGCCGGTGGCGGTGCTCGGCCTGTTCCAGGCGGCGTCGATGACGCGTTTCGTGCGATCGGCGATGCTGGATGTGATCCGGCTCGATTACGTCACCACGGCGCGCGCCAAGGGCCTCGGCCAGGCCAAGGTCATCGTCAAGCACGTGATGCGCAACGCCATGATCCCGGTCGTGACGCTGATCGCGCTGCAGATGCCTGCCGTGTTCGGCGGCGCCATCGTCACCGAGCAGATCTTCCGCATCCCCGGTATCGGCTCGCTGCTGATCTCTTCGATCCTGTCCAACGACACGCCGGTGGTGATGGCCGTGACTTTCGTCTTCGCGTGCCTGGTCGTGTTGTTCAATCTCATCGCGGACGTTCTTTATGGCTGGCTTGACCCTCGCATCTCCCTCCGCTGAGCGGCGCGTCTACTCGCCCTGGCGCGAGACGTGGCGGCGCTATAGCCGCCACAAGCTCGCCGTCGTCAGCGCCTTCCTGCTCCTCGTTCTGGTGCTCGCCGTCGTGGTCGGGCCCTTCGTCTGGCGCATCAAGATCAACGAGATCGACATCGTCGCGGGCCTGCAAGGACCCTCGCTCGCCCATCCCTTCGGCACCGATGATCTCGGCCAGGACATTCTGGCGCGCATGATCTATGGCGGCCGCATCTCGCTCGCGGTCGGCCTCGCCGCGATGCTGGTCTCCGTCTTCATCGGCACCCTGATCGGTGCGCTGGCCGGCATGTCGCGCGGTGCGCTCGGGCACGGCCTGATGTGGCTCACCGACCTGTTCCTGTCGCTGCCGCAACTGCCGCTGCTGCTGCTGCTGATCTATCTGTTCCGCGATGGGCTGAAGCAGGTATTTGGTCCGGAAGGCGGCATCTTCATCCTGATCGTGCTCGTGATCGGGGGGCTGCGCTGGATGCCGGTGGCGCGGCTCGTGCGCGCGCAGTTCCTGTCGATCCGCGAAAAGGAGTTCGTCGAGGCGGCACGGGCACTCGGCGCCAGCCCGGTGCGGCAGGTGGTGCGGCATATCCTGCCGAATGCGCTCGGCCCGGTGATCATCGCCGGCACCATCGACGTCGCCGCCGCGATCATCGCGGAATCGACGCTGTCCTTCCTCGGCCTCGGTTTCCCGCCGGATACGCCGACCTGGGGGCGCCTGCTGTACGACGCCAAGGACTTCCTCGACATCGGTCCGCACTGGGCGCTGTTTCCGGGCGGCGCGATCTTCATCGCGGTGGTCGCCATCAACTTCATCGGCGACGGCCTGCGTGACGCGCTCGATGCGCGACGGGTGATCTGATGGCGCCGCTGCTCGAGATCAAGGGCCTGAAAACCCACTTCTCCACCGACGACGGCATCCTCCAGGCCGTCGATGGCGTCGACATCTCCATCAACCGGGGCGAGACGCTCTGCGTCGTCGGCGAATCCGGCTGCGGCAAGACCGTGACCGCGATGTCGATCCTGAAGCTGATCGCGATGCCGCCGGGCCGGATCGCGGCGGGCCAGATCATCTTCGAGGGCCGCGATCTCGTGCCGCTGACCAGCAGTCAGCTCGACGAAATCAGGGCCAAGGAGATCGGCTTCATCTTCCAGGAGCCGATGACCTCGCTCAACCCGGTGCTCACCATCGGCGAGCAGATTGCCGAGAGCCTGCGCCGCCACGAGGCCGTGACGAGGAAGCAGGCGCTCGATCGCACCATCGAGATGCTGAAGCTGGTGCAGATCCCGAATGCCGAAGGTCGCGTGCACAATTATCCGCACCAGTTCTCCGGCGGTATGCGCCAGCGCGTGATGATCGCGATGGCGCTGGCCTGCAAGCCGAAGCTGATCATCGCCGACGAGCCCACCACCGCGCTGGACGTCACCATCCAGGCGCAGATCCTCGACCTGCTCCAGGACATGAAGGAGCGCTTCGGCATGGCGGTGATGCTGATCACCCATGCCATGGGCGTGGTCGCCGAGACCGCGCAGCGCGTCGTCGTGATGTACGCCGGCAAGGTGGTGGAGGAGGCGCCGGTCGACGAGCTGTTCGGCAATCCCCGCCATCCCTATACGCAAGGGTTGATCCGCTCGATCCCGCGCATCGATCTCGACAGCGAGCACAAGACGCGGCTCGAGGCGATCGGCGGCTCGGTGCCGATCCTGATCAATCCGCCGGTCGGCTGCCGCTTCGCGCCGCGCTGCAAATTCGCCATGAGTGTCTGCACCGAGAAGGAGCCGTTGCTGCGCGAGGTTTCGCCTGGCCATCGCATGGCCTGTCATCTCGGGGATACAAATCTGGGAGGCGCGGCATGAGCGAGCCCTTGCTGCGCGTCAGCGGCCTGAAGAAACATTTCCCTGTGCTCGGTGGCCTGTTGTCGCGCCAGGTCGGCACCGTCTATGCGGTCGACGGCGTGTCGTTCTCGGTCAACCGCGGCGAGACGCTCGGTCTCGTCGGCGAATCCGGATGCGGCAAGTCGACCACGGGACGTTGCGTGCTGCGCCTGATCGAGCCGACCGACGGCGAAGTCACCTTCGACGGCCAGGACGTACGCCAGCTCGGCGGCAATGACCTGCGCGCGATGCGCCGGAACATGCAGCTGGTGTTCCAGGACCCGTTCGCCTCGCTCAATCCGCGCATGACGGTCGGCGCGATCCTCGGCGAGGCCTTCACCATCCACAATCTCGCGTCTTCCGCCAGTGAGCGCGAGGAACGTGTCGCGGGCCTGCTGGTCAAGGTCGGGCTCAAGGCCGAGCACATGCGGCGCTATCCGCATGAATTCTCCGGCGGCCAGCGCCAGCGCATCGTGATCGCGCGCGCGCTCGCAGTCGAGCCGAAGCTGATCGTCTGCGACGAGCCGGTCTCGGCGCTCGACGTGTCGATCCAGGCCCAGGTCATCAACCTGCTGGAAGACCTCCAGGCGGAGCTGAACCTCACCTATCTCTTCGTCGCGCACGACCTCTCCGTGGTCGAGCACATCTCCGACCGCGTCGCGGTGATGTATCTCGGCCGCATCGTCGAGTTGGCGAAAGCGAGCGATCTCTACCGCAACCCGCAGCATCCCTATACCAGGGCGCTATTGTCAGCGGTGCCGGTGCCCGATCCCAAGCTCAAGCGCGAGCGCGTCCGCCTCAAGGGCGACGTGCCGAGCCCGATGAAGCCGCCGTCGGGCTGCCACTTCCACACCCGCTGTCCCATCGCCCAGCCGCGCTGCGCCGAGAGCGCGCCCGTGCTGAAGGAGGGCGCTGGGGGGCATTTCGTGGCGTGTCATCTGGCCTGACGCCGGCAGGCGATTGCGACGGATTGGTGCGGGGAGGGGAACGTGAGTCAGATCCATGATACCGGTCTCATCGTGACTGAAGCGGAGCTGCTTTCGACTCGAGCCTCCAAAATCGGCGCC
The DNA here is from genome assembly GCF_023006515.1 of Bradyrhizobium sp. PRIMUS42. Lineage (NCBI taxonomy): Bacteria > Pseudomonadati > Pseudomonadota > Alphaproteobacteria > Hyphomicrobiales > Nitrobacteraceae > Bradyrhizobium > Bradyrhizobium sp. PRIMUS42. The sequence goes on along the minus strand of NZ_JALBGZ010000057.1, from coordinate 8,910 downwards.
GATGCGCGCCGGGCGTTGTGGGGATCTGCGCTGGGTTACGGCATGGATGGGTTCGATCTGCTCATCCTGGGCTTCATGCTGACGGCGATCTCGAAAGACCTTCATCTGACACAGCCGCAGGCTGCCTCGCTGGTGACCGCGACACTGGTCGGGGCGGTGCTCGGTGGCTTCGTCTTCGGCCTGCTGTCCGACCGGCTCGGCCGGGTCCGCGTCCTGACCTGGAGCATTGTCCTGTTTGCGGTCTTCACGGGACTATGCGCCTTGGCCCAGGGCTATTGGGATCTCATGATCTACCGGGCCATCGCCGGCATCGGGCTCGGCGGCGAATTCGGCATAGGCATGGCGCTGGTCGCCGAGGCCTGGCCGTCGGACAAGCGGGCGCGGGCGACCTCCTATGTCGGTCTCGGCTGGCAATTCGGCGTGCTCTGTGCGGCGCTGGTGACGCCGATCCTCCTGCCTCTCATCGGCTGGCGCGGCATGTTCGCGGTCGGGCTCTTTCCGGCTCTGGCTGCCTATGTGATCCGGCGCAGGCTGCACGAACCCGACATCTTCCTGGCACGCAGAGCCACGACGACGGATGCCGTCGCCTCGCTTCGCGCGCTCGTCGCCGACAGAGAGACGGCAAAGATCAGCCTTGCCATGGTCATCCTCTGCTCGGTGCAGAATTTCGGCTATTACGGCATCATGATCTGGCTGCCGAACTATCTCTCGACGCGGTTCGGTTATGGCCTCACCCAATCGGCAGTCTGGACCTCCGTCACCATTGCCGGCATGGCGCTTGGCATCTTTCTGTTCGGCCATGCGGCCGATCGCTTCGGTCGCCGTCCTGCGTTCCTTACTTACATGCTGGGCGCAGCCGTCATGGTGCTGGTCTATTCGCAATTGACTGCCGCAACCGCGCTGTTGATCGGTGGAGCCGTGATGGGCTTCTTCGTCAACGGCATGCTCGGCGGCTACGGGGCGCTGATGAGCGAGCTCTATCCGACCGCTTCGCGGGCGACTGCACAAAACGTGTTCTTCAATATCGGCCGCGCGGTCGCGGGGTTCGGTCCGCTGGTGGTCGGCCTGATCAGCGCATCCTACGGCTTTCCGACGGCGATCGGTGCGCTGGCGCTGCTCTATTTGCTCGATGTCGTGGCGCTGCTCGCGCTGGTTCCGGAGCGGCGCGGCGCGGAGCTTGCCTGATTCGGCGTCTGCTCATGACGCCTCGAGCAGGCCGTGCATTGCGAGCGCCTGCCTCAGAGCCTCCGGCGTGGTGTGATGATGCGCCAGGAGACCGGCTTCCTTCGCTCCGGCGACATTCTGCGCGAGGTCGTCGATGAAGAGAACGGTCGCGGGCGCCACCTGCAGCTCGGACAGGCAGAGACGGTAGCAGCGCGGGTCCGGCTTCGCGGTCTTGAACTGGGCCGAGGTGTAGATATTCGCGCCGAACAGCGGACGCAGCTCCGGCAGCAGCGTGTCGATGTGGTCCGCGACCAGCGTGGTGTTGTTGGTCAGCACGGCGATATCGACGGTCTTGCGCAAGCTCGCGGCAATTTCCAGCATCGCGCGATCCGCCCGCATCGAGCGGCGCCGCGCCTCGACCCATTCGTCGAGCGACAGCGGATAGCCGATGCGCTCGCCGAATCCGCGCAGATAGTCGGTGGCATCGAGCGCGCCGGAATCGCCGAGGAGCTCGAATCCGCTGTCCCAGATCGCCTGGTGGACGGTCTCGCTGCTTGATCCCGCAAGCTCCGCCAGACGCGCGACACGTTTGCCCCTGTCGTAGTCGCACAGGACGTTGTCCATGTCGAAGAGGACGAGCTTGATCCCATCAGTCACGGCGGACACTCTCGGATCGGCCGAACATCCGGCCGCGATCCGAATCATATCGTGCCGGAACGTGCGCGACAAACGCCGGCCGATCCCGTCAAGCCGTCTTCGCGGGCCATGGTATGACCTGTCCCGACATCACCAGCCGGTCACGGCCGCCGTCCTTGGCGGCGTAGAGCGCGCGGTCGGCGGCGGCGACCAGCGTGCTGCAGTCCATCGTGGTCTCGGACGGAACAGCCGATGCGCCGCCGAGGCTCGCAGTCACCAGCCGGGTCGGCGGATTTTGCCCATGCAGCATGGCGAGCTCGTGCAGCGCCTGGCGAATTCCCTCGCCGACCTCGGCGCAGCCGTCAGGGCCGGTGTTCGGAAGCAATACGGCGAATTCCTCACCGCCATAACGCGCGGCGAGATCGGCCGGGCGCCTGGCCTGAGCCGATAGTATGCGGCTGAGCGCGCGCAGGCAGGCGTCGCCCGCTTGATGTCCGTAATGGTCGTTGAACTTCTTGAAATGATCGACATCGATCAGCAGCAGCGAGAGCTGCGTGCCGTCGCGCCGGGACCGCGCCCATTCGTCGGCAAGGCGCTCGTCGAATGCGCGCCGGTTGGCAAGACCCGTGAGGCCGTCGGTCGTCGCCAGCGAGGCGAGCTTGTCCTGAAGGTCCTTCTGCTCGGTCATGTCACGCACGACCGCGACGACGCCGTCGATCGCGCCGCTGTCCGACGCCAGGGTCACGTGCAGCGCCGCCTCGGCCCAGATTTCGCCCTTGTCGCGATGGCGCTGGCGATAGACGAACCTCGCCTCCTCGGCTTCGCCATTCTTCAGCGCGGCGATGGCTTGCTCTACCCGCTCCATGTCGTCCGCGTGAATGCCGGCCAGGGCCGACGTGCCCAGCAGTTCTTCGGCCGACCAGCCGGTGATGCGCGCGCAGGACGGAGAGACGTAGAGCAGCCGGTTATCCAGCCCGATGCGGGTCACCATGTCGCTGGATTGCTCGGCCAGCAGGCGGAAATTGGCTTCCTTGGCGACGAGGGCCTGTGCCGTGCGTTGCCGCTGCAGCAACTGGCGGACAAGGTAGTAGCCGATCACGGCGATCAGCAGGACGAGACCGACGACGAAGGTCATGCGCGCGGCTGCCGCGCTCCGCCAGGGGGCCAGCACGTCGTCCTGCGACTTGCTCGCCAGCACCATCAGGGGATAGCGGCTGCTGCGCTGGTAATAGCTCAGCCGCTGCACGCCATCGAGCGGCGACTTGAAATAGTAGACCGCCGCGGCGGGGCGGCTTTTCCACCCCTTGAACAACGGCGCATTGGACAGGTCGCGTCCGGCGAAGGCGCCGCTCTCGTCGCGGCTGCGCGCCAGCATGATGCCACTGTTGTTGAGCAGCGACGCCGAGCCGTTCGGGCCGATGTCGAACCGCTCGTAGAACTTGGCGAAATAGCTAACGTCGATCGTGAGCAGAGCAACGCCGGCGAAGCCGCCGTCGGAATCGTTGATCCGGCGGGACGCGGTGATGATCCATTGGCCTCCGGCGCGGCTTTTGATCGGAGGTCCGATCAGCGTGCCCGGGTCCGGCGAGTCGCGATGGCGCCGGAAATATTCGCGGTCGCTGTTGTTGAGCTTGGAGAAGTCGAGGCGCTCGGTCGTGGCAAGCCACCGGCCGCTCGCGTCATAGACGAAGATGCCGCGGATGCGGTCCGATGATTTGCGCGTGGGGAGATAGGCCTGGAGCTTTGCGATCGTGTCCGGTCCCGTTCCGTCGAGTTCGAGCCGATGGACCAGCCCGACCAGGAGCGTATCGACGAGCTCGAACGTGTCGTCCGCATGCTGGACCAGGGCATGGGCCAGATTGGCGACGTCGACTTCGGCGTTCCTGAGGTCGGCCTCGCGCGCTTCCCATTCGCGCCAGGCACTCAGGCCCAGGATCGCAACGCAAATCAGCACGACAAACCCTGCCGCCCAGAGCGGAAGACGCGTCTTGCCGAGTTCGCGGCTCGTGACCATCAGGTTTGCTCCAAATTGGAGCAAACCTCTCACTTCCACCTTAACGGCCTGTTGCGATATTCGCGATGATTGCGCTGGTCCGTACTGGACCGGGGACGGTTGTGGATATCACGAGCCTCGCGTCGGGCGGAGGGGTCACGCCGCGCCGCGCGCGACGGTTCCGCCCGGCGTGCGCCGCGTCATCCCTCCAGCGTGAAGCCGACGCGCAGCGTCACCTGGTAGTGGCGGACGGTGCCGTTCTCGATGTGGCCGCGCGTCTGCACCACCTCGAACCATTTCATCTCGCGAACGGTCTTCCCGGCGCGGCTGACCGCGTTCTTGATCGCGTCCTCGATCGAGGTCTCGGACGATCCGACCAGTTCCAGGATCTTGTAGACGTGATCATGTTCGGCTGTGGGCATGATGAGACTCCCTCGGTTGCCTCGTGGCACGCCTTGCCGCGTGCGCTCTGATCTGAACGAGCGCCAGTCCTCCGGGTTCCGTCCCGTGACGGCCCGCATGCATCGGGGGAGGGTGGAGCGCGCCGTCCGCGGGGCGGAGGGAGGCGGGAGAAATGGTTCTCAAATCGCCCTCCGGCGTTGGATGCCGCAGTTGCCCGGGCGGAAATCGCTGAGCTAACCTACGTGGATGTCATGGCATCTTCGAGTGCGGTGATGATCGACCGTTGGACGAGGGGCACTCTGGTTGCGATCGGCCTCGGCGTGCTGCCTGCGCCGTGTGTTGCGCAGGATGAGCTCGATGGCGCGCCGGCGGGCATGTCGCTGCAGGTCACGACCGATCCTTCCACCATCGCGTGCCGCCGGCTGGAGGCGGTCAATCCCGCCTCGCTCGTGTTCCTGCCGCTGCGCCGGACTTTCAGCGAGGATTTTGACGAGCATCCGCTGTCGAATGGACGCTGGGTCCCGCATTATGCGGGCGGAGCGGCCTGGCCGGAGGCGCGCTATTGGGGCGGCGACGGCTCCGACTTCAAGCGCAAGACCAGCGCCAATGGCGAGCAGCAGATCTACGTCGATCCGCGTTATGCGGGTCGTGCGGCGGCGCCGCTCGGGCTCGATCCGTTCAGGGTGAAGGACGGCGTGCTGTCGATCATCGCCAGCCGCACGCCGCCGGAATTGAAACCGTTGCTGTTCGACAACGAATACATCTCAGGCATCCTGACGACCCAGGGCAGGTTCACCCAGAAGCATGGGTATTTCGAAATCCGCGCCAAGGTGCCGGTCGGCCATGCGGTGTGGCCGGCGTTCTGGATGCTGGCGGACGACGGTGGCTGGCCGCCGGAAGTCGACGTGCTGGAGGGCCGCGGCGAGCGGCCGGGCGATCTGGTGATGACGACCCATTGGCGGATCCCCTCGACCCAGAAGATCCAGTCCTGTGGCTTCGATTTCGCGGTCGGCGATGCCTCCAGCGTATTCCACAATTACGGTGTGCTGTGGCAGGAGGATCGCCTGGTCTATTTCATCGACCGCAGGCCGGTCTCCGACATCAAGGTGCCGATCGGCTTCGACGATCCCATGTACATGATCGTCAATCTTGCGATCGGGTCGAAGTTTTTTCTCGGGGTTGGTCCGGTCGACGCGGAATCGCCGCCGAGCGTCGCATTCGAGATCGACCGGATCTCCGCCTATCAGATCGACTTGGAGCAGGCGCAACCTTACGGATCCAGCTCCGTATCCCAGTACAGATAGTCGAGCCAGCTATCGTGCAGGTAGTTCGGCGGGAACAGGCGGCCGTTGCGGTGGAGCTGGTGTACGGTCGGCGCGAACGCGCTCTGGCGTGGAAACATCCTGGCCTGAGCGGGCGTCAGATTGCCCTTGCGCAAGTTACAGGGCGAGCACGCTGCGACCACGTTCTCCCAGGTGGTCTGGCCGCCTTTGCTGCGCGGGACGATGTGATCGAAGGTCAGGTCTTCGGGCGAGCCGCAATATTGGCAGGCGAAACGATCGCGCAGGAAGACGTTGAATCGGGTGAAGGCGGGATGGGTGGTCGGCTTGACGAAGGATTTGAGCGAGACGACGCTCGGCAGCTGCATCTGCAGCGTGGGACTGTGGACCGCCTGATCGTAGTGAGCGACGATGTTGACGCGGTCGAGAAACACCGCCTTGATCGCGTCCTGCCACGACCAAAGAGACAGCGGGTAGTAACTCAGCGGCCGGAAGTCCGCATTCAGCACCAACACCGGCCAACTGCCTTGCGAGACATGTGCGTTCAAGTAACGCTCCCGGCCTCCAATATACGCTGCGAAGCAGCATGTACTGACATACTACATGCAGCGTGACGGGATTGTGAAGCCCGTTGAGCGACTTATTCAGGCGCAAGCAATGCGGCGGCGGGGTGGCAAAAGCGCGCAAAAAGCCGCGATCCCCAGGGGCCGACCTGGCAGGTCCGGAACCGGCTGTCCCTGCGCGTCGTGCTTTGTCCGGTAGCTACTCCCGTACTCGCTCGAGTTTCTGCAAACAGCGCGTGGCGCGTACCGCGGCCGGCATCTCCTCGTCGGGAAAGCTCGTCTTCCAGTCGGTGACGCCGACCTCGCCGACATAGATGTCGCCTTTCGAATCCAGCGCGATGCCGTGCGGTGCCAGGAATTTTCCGCTGGCAACGCCCGGGCCCTCCTCGCCGCCGAGCCGCGCGATGCGCTTGCCCTTGGCGTCAACGATCGACAGCCTCGGGCCGAGATTGGGCACCTTGCGGTTGACGGCCATGCCGGGGCCGAGCTCGCCGATCACGAAGGTCGGGCTCTTGGCCCCGCCGCAGCAGCACAGCGCGCAAGGCCGGTGCAGATTGTTCCACTGCGTTTCGTATCTGCCCTCGCCGTTGAACACCTGGACGCGATGGTTTTCGCGGTCGGCGACGTAGACCCAGCCGTCGGCATCGGCGGCGATGTTGTGCACGATGTTGAACTGGCCGGGATCGGTGCCCGGTTCGCCCCAGCTCATCATCAGCTTGCCGTCGGGGGTGAACTTGTGCACGCGCGCATTGCCATAGCCGTCGGAGACGTAGATCTCGCCCTTTGGCGACAGCGCGGTGTGGGTGCAGCGGTGGAACGGCCCGCCGCTCATGAACGGTGACGGCTTTGCGGGAATGCCGATCGTCAGCAGCACCTTGCCGTCGGTGGTGCATTTGCGCACGGTATGGTCGCCGTCATCGGTGCAATAGAGATTGTCGTCGGCATCGATGTGCAGGCCGTGCGCGCGCGAGAACAGCCCTTCGCCGAAGCTGCGCAGGAAATTACCCTGGCGGTCCAACACCACCATCGGATGGGCGCCACGATTGAAGACGTAGATCTGGTCGCGGCTGTCGACCGCGACCGAGGCGACGTCGGTGAGCTGCCAGCCGTCAGGGAGCTTGGCGAAGTTTTCGACGACGCGGTAGCGGTGCTCGCCCGTGCCGAGAATGGCTGGCATTGGTGTTCCTTCCTCTCACTGTTGCTGTCGTGCCCGACTGCATCCGCGTCGTCATTGCGAGCGCAGCGAAGCAATCCAGAATCTTTCCGAGGCGACAGTCTGGATTGCTTCGCTGCGCTCGCAATGACGGGGGCTCAGACCGTGCCCACCTCACGCCCCAAAATCCCTTCCTCGATCGCCTTGATCTGGAGCGCGAGATATTTCGAGTTGATGCGGCACTGCGCGAGGCTGCCGGCGATGAACCAGAGCCCGGGCTGCCTGGTGCGCGCATACATGTTGCGCAGCTCGACGCCGTCGCCAAAACCCCAGATCGGACCGACGCGGTCGGCGATGCCATCACCGAACAGCTTTCGCACCAGATAGTCCTGCGGCTTGTAGCCGGTCGAGAGCACGACGAGATCGGCGGCAATGGTCGAGCCGTCCTTCATCCGCGCGCCTTCCGCGACGAAGCCCTCGATGTCGGAAAACTGCCTGAGCCCGATCTTGCCCTCGACGATCAGGTTGGAGCAGCCGACGTTGAAATAATAGCCGCCGCCACGCGTGAGGTATTTGAATTGCCACCCCGTCCCGGCCTCGCCGAAATCGAGCTTGAAGCCGACGCGAGTGAGGCCATCGAGCAGCTCCTTGTCGAGTTCCTTGGACTGCTCGGTCAGCATCACATGGGTCTTCTGCGCCAGCGGCGTCGGCATCGAGGCCGCGATCAGATCATTGTCCTCGAGCGTGCCTTCATTGTAGGTCGCATAAGCGAGTTGCGCCGATGGCTCGATATTGGTGACCAGCGTGGCTGCGCGCTGCACCAGTGTCACCTCGGCGCCGCTGGAATACAGATCCTGCGCGATGTCATGACCGCTGTTGCCGGTGCCGATGACGATCGCCCGTTTGCCTGCCCAGTTCTCGCCGTCCTCGTAGCCGCTGGAATGCAGCAGCGTACCCCGGAAATTGGTGAGGCTCGGAATGTCAGGGATGTTGGCGATGCCGCTGACGCCGGTCGCCATGATCACGTGGCGGGGATGCATGGTCCGCTTGCTGCCGTCGGCGCGGCGCAGTGTGACCGTCCAGCATCCCTTGGCCTCGTCATATGCGCCGCCTTCGAATTCGGTGCCGGTCCAGAAGTTCAGCTCCATGGCCTCGACGTAGGCTTCGAACCAATTGGCGAGCTTGTCCTTGGGAATATAGGTCGGCCAATTCGGCGGAAACGGCATGTAGGGGAGGTGATTGACTTGCACCTGGTTGTGCAGGGTCAGTGCGTGATAGCGCTTGCGCCAATTGTCGCCGATCCGCATCTCGCGATCGACGATCAGCGCGTCGACCTGCAACTGCTTCAGCCGCGCTGCGATCGCGAGCCCGGCCTGGCCGCCGCCGACCACCAGCACGGCCGGATCGCGTTTCGCATAGTCGCGCGAGGCGTTGCGCAAATCGAGCCAGTTCGGTCCGCGGAAATCGCGGGAATAGGCCTGGCCGCGCGGGCGCGACGTGCCGAGCTGCTCTTCGAAACCCTTGAGCTCGTCGAGGGCGGTCAGCAGCGTCCACGCCTTCAGACGATCGCCATCAGCGCTATCCGGAATGAGCCGGATGATGCCGCTGCCGCGCCCGATTGCGGTTTCGAAATTGAAGATCGCTTCGATGGTGTTGGTGCCGGCGCGGCTCACCCAGCGCGGCGGCGCGCGGTCGGGCGCGATCTTGAAATCGGCGGGC
>NZ_JALBGZ010000579.1:0-3971 GCF_023006515.1 Bradyrhizobium sp. PRIMUS42 | reverse complement strand
CTGCCACGGCGCGCGTCACTGCGCCGGTGCCCGCGGCGATCTCGAGCAGCGCGGAGGGAGTGCGGGCGGCGACGCGACGTGCGATGTCCTCCGCATAGACGGAGAAGATCATCGGGACGAGATACTCGTCGTAGATTTTCGGAATCGAGCCGGCGAAAACCTTGTCAGTGTCGGACATGTTGCCTCGCTGCAGGTTCGAATGCGGGCTCATCCTACCATGGATCGCCGTCTACCGCGCCAGCAATGACGTTAACCCCCGCCGGTTCCTGCATCGCCTTGCGCGCTCTCGGACAGCATTGGCGAAGTCCCTGATGGCGCCTTACGATTTTGCCCCGCCGACCTCGCGGATCGGCCGCGTGCCGTCCCAGCTCTTCGCGGCCTGCCGGACCTTCTCGAAAAACGGCCCCTTGGTGCCGCTGATGTCGGAAATCTCGATCACCGTGCCCGGATGGGCCTGGGTGTCGAAATAGGCAAAGCGGCCCTTGTCGCCGCCGATCTGGCCCTCATGGCCGATCCTGTAGCCGAGCCCGAGTGCCTTGTCGTAGAGCGCCTGGTAGTCATGGCTCCAATATGACATGTGCTGGAGGCCTTCGTGACCGGCGTCGAGGAATTCCCTGTACAGCGAGGGCGCGTCGTTGCGCTGCTGGATCAGCTCGATCTGGAGATCGCCGGAATTGGCCAGCGCAATGCTCATCTCGACAGTCGAATCCTGACCGCGATGTCGGAACCAGTCGGTCTTGACGCGGTCCATGTAGTACCAGGGGCCGACGCCCATCACCTCGATCCAGTGCTTCATCGCAGCGTGGATGTCACGCACCACATATCCGTTCTGGCGCACCGCGCCGAAGATGCGGCTCATGCCCGCGCTCCTCTTGTCAGCCAATTCACTTGACCTCAATGCCCGCGTCCTTGGCAACCTGCTTCCAGGCCGCGATGTCGCGGGCGTTGATGTCGCGCTGCTCCTCGCCGGGCACGAATTGCGGGGTGATGCCGAGCCCGAGCAGCTTCTCCTTCACGGCGGCATCGCCGAGCGCGTCCTTCAGCGCCGCCGACAGTTTCTGTGCGATCGGGGGAGCGAGGCCCGCCGGCGCATACATGGCCCAGGACAGGCTGCGGTCGAACGGCACGCCCTGCTCCTTGTAGCTGGCGATATCAGGCAGGCTCGGCGAACGCTCGCCGCAGGCGGCCAGCGCCTTGATCGAGCCGTCCTTCACCAGCGGCGTTGCCGTCGCCACGTCGAGTGTCGCGAGCGAGATGTGGCCGCCGAGCAGGTCGCCGGCTAGTTTTGCGATGCCGTTGAACGGCACGTGGTCCATCTTGATGCCGGTCTGCTGCATCAGGATTTCCGCGCAAAATTGTCCGGTCGAGCCGACGCCCCAGCTGCCGTACTGGACTGGTTCGCCCTTCTTGGCCAGCGCGACCAGGCCCTTGATGTCATTGGCGGCGAAATTCTTGGTCGCGACCAGCATGATCGAGGACGTCCCGACGCGGCCGATGGTCGTGAAATCCTTGATCGGATCGTAGGGCAGCTTTGGATAGATGGCGGGAGCCAGCACATGCGTGGTCATGCCGCCGACGGTGATGGTGTAGCCGTCATTCGGCGAAGTCGCGACCATCTGCGTGCCGAGCGTGCCGGCAGCGCCGGTGTGGTTCTCGATATAGATGCTCTGTCCGAGCGTCTTGCCCATCCTGTCCGCGAGCAGCCGGCCGACCACATCACCGCCGCCGCCGGCGGCATAAGGCAGCAGCATCTTGATCTTGTGCGTGGGGTAGGCGGCCGGATCCTCGGCGTATGCGGGCGCCGCCGCAGACAGGACCGGCAGTGACGATGAGACGACGCAAAGCGTCATGATGGTTTGCCGCGCGGGCAAAAAGCGGGCGAGGCGTGCCATGTCGTTGTCTCCCAATTGCTCTCCGCTTATCGAGCGGAGTTGAATGCCACCGCGCTCACGCAGAGATGTTCTGCGTCGCGGTCGAGGATCGTCGCATAGGACATGAAAAACGAACGATCGTTCGTACGGTTGACTAGCGAACGATCGTTCGTTAGTCAAGCACCCATGGCTGTCCCTCCCACAAGCGCGGCGGAAGCGGCTGCGCCCACGACACGGGAGCGCATTCTTTACGAGGCGCTCAACCTGTTCGCGCAGAGCGGCTATGGCGGCGCCTCGATGCGCGAGCTGGCGCGCCGCGTCGGCATCCGCGAAAGCAGCCTCTACAACCACTTTCCCGGCAAGGCCGCGATCCTGGAGGCGATCGTCAGCGAGCATGGCCCGGCGAGCTCGGCAAGCCGGTTGGAAGAGCCGCGCTACAAGCAGCTGGCGCGCCAGCCCGCCGCGTTCTGCCGCCAGTTTGCGCTCGACCTCGTCGAGCAATGGTCCGACCCGCGCGAGCACCAGTTCCAGAAAGTCATCACGGCCGAGCGCAACCGCGTGCCCGGCATCCGCGCCAAATTCGCCGATCATTTCTACGCGCGCGAGCAGAGCCTGATGACGGACTATTTTCGCGGCTTCGCGCTCGCCGGTTTGGTCAAGACGCCGGATCCGCGCGAGACCGCGCGGTTGTTCGCGGCAGGCCTGATCTACATCCGTCTCGAGCATTACGTGATGGGCGCCGCGCCCTCGCCGCGATCCAAGGTGATCGAGGCGATCGAGCGCTATCTCGCTTTCTTCCTGTCGCTGATCGCGGCAGGCGACGATACCGACAACAAGAAACGAAAGCCCAAGGGAGAGAACCGTGGCAAGGCTGCCCCTGATTGATCCGGAGACGACGAGCGGCGACATCCGCGCCTCGTTCGACCGCATGCCGGTCAAGCTCAACATCTTTCGCATGATGGCCCATGCCGAGGCCAACATGATCCCGGCGATGCGGCTCGGCAATTCGATCCTGCACAAGCAGAAGCTCTCGGCGGTCTACCGCGAGCTGCTGATCCTTCAGGCCGCGCAGCTCGAGGGCGGCGCCTATGAATGGCGCCAGCACGTGCCGATCGCGCTCGGCGTCGGCTGCACGCAAGGGCAGGTCGATGCGGTCGAGCGAGCGGACTACGACGCCGCCGCGCTGAACGAGGCCGAGCGCGCCCTGCTGAAATTCGGCCGCGAGGTGGTCGAGAACGTCCGCGTCCCCGAGGCCACGTTCGCTGCCGCGCGAAAACATTTCAGCGACCAGGAGATCGTGGAATCCATCGTCGCGCTCGGCTTCTACATGATGATGGCGCGCCTCACGGAAGCGACCGAAACCGATCTCGATCCCGCCGCCGGCATGACGGTCTATGACGGCGGCAAGAAGTAGGGCGGCTTGAGATGACGGAAACCTACGTCCGCCCGCCGAGTGCGGAATCTCTGGGTGAGGCGCCGGGCAGGGGGCGTCTGAAGGGGCGCCGCATCCTGATCGTCGGCGGCGGCCAGCGCGTGTTCGACGCCGCCATCGATCCGATCGGCAACGGCCGCGCCATGAGCATTCTGTGCGCGCGGGAGGGCGCCAAGGTCGCGGTCGCCGACCTCAACCACACCTCCGCGCAGCAGACCGTCAAGCATATCACCGATGAAGGCGGCGAGGGCTTTGCCATCACGGCCGACGTCACGCGTGAGGCTGACGTCGTCCGCATGATCGAGGAGGCGCATCGCGCCATGGGTGGGCTCGACGGCATGGTGCTGAACATCGGCACCTTCGGCAAGGTCGGACTCGATGCCGTCAGCCCCGAGGAGTGGAACAGGATCTACGACGTCAACGTCCGCGGTCCCATGCTATGCTGCCGCGCCGCGATGCCGAGATTCGACGATGGCGGCGCCGTCGTCTTCATCTCCTCCATCGCCGCGCTGAAAGCGGGATCGCAGATGGCAGTGTATGATTCCTCAAAGGCCGCGCTTGGCGGCCTGATGCGCAACATCGCCCATCTCGGTTCGCGCCGCGGCATCCGTGCCAACCTCGTCTATCCCGGCCTCGTCGACACCCCGAACGGCCGCGAAGCCGGCGCC
>NZ_JALBGZ010000578.1:0-3996 GCF_023006515.1 Bradyrhizobium sp. PRIMUS42 | reverse complement strand
GTCACGCTGAATGCGCCGCTGTTCGAGGGCCTGGTCGACAGCAAGGCGATGGTGCGCGGAAGCTGGGGCGCGGCGCCCGTGTCCGGCCTCGAGCCACGGCCCGGCGATTTCGTCGTCGAGAAAATGCGCATGAGCGCCTGGGAAGGCACGCGGCTGGAGACGATCCTGAAGGCGACCGGGCGCGACATGATCATCAACACCGGTGCGTGGACCAACATGTCGGTCGAGCACACCGCCCGCACCGGCGCGGACAAGGGCTATTTCATGATCGTGCCCGAGGATTGCTGCTCGACCATGAACGCCGACTGGCACAACGCCTCGATCAATTTCGCCATGCAAAACGTCGCGATGGTCACCCGGGCGGATGCCGTCATCAGGGCGTTGGGATGAACGCCGGTGAAGCTCCTGCACCTGTCCTGCTCGCCCCGCGCCGACTCCATCTCGAGTGCCGGCGCGCGCGTCTTTCTTGATAGCTTTGGCCGGGCCCGGCCGGACTGGGATCTCGACGTCATGGACATCTGGCGGGAGCGGATGCCGGAATTCTCTGGTCCCATCGTCGAGGCCAAATATGCACGGATAAATGGGCAAGCCTTCAACGATGCGCAACGCGACGGCTTTGCCGAGGCCGAGCGCATGGCGCTGCGCCTGTCGCTTGCCGATCGCGTGCTGATCTCCACGCCGATGTGGAACTTCGGCATTCCCTACAAGCTCAAGCAATGGTTCGACATCATCGTCCAGCCCGGGCTGACGTTTCGGTTCGATCCGTCGCAGGGCTATCTCCCACTGCTCAAGGACCGGCCGACGCTGGTGATTCTCGCCAGCGGCAGCGACTTTGCCACCGGCATGAACCGCGGCCGCATCGACATGGCAACGCCCTACCTGCGCGACATCCTGCGCTTCATCGGGATCGACAACGTTCGTTTCGTGCCGATCGGGCCAACGACTGGACCGCAGCAGTCGATCGAGACTGCGCGGGAAAGGGCTCATCGACGTCTGGCTGCAATGGCCACGAACTTCTGATGCATCCCGCAACGCCGAACCCGTTTAGAAGGTCGCGATTTGCGCCGCTGAGCCTTGGGCCTCCCCTGATCGGGCCTGACGATAGACGTGCCCTGGCTCTGCCCACAGGAACCCATTCGAGAAGGGAACACCAGGATAGGCCGCAGCAAGTCGGCGGCTGCCGCCGTCCGCGTCCTCGCGACCGTCCAACACGTCGCGAAAGGTCCTGGCGACGACGACCATGTCGCAATCCTGCGGCGATAGGCGCAGCGAGCCGACCTTGCTCTGTTGCAAGAGGCCGGCCTCTCCCAGCAGATTGGCACAGGAGTGAGACAGCGTTTGCACGCCGTTGATGGTCAGGAAGTCCTGCTGCTCCAGCGTGTTCAGGAGGAGACCGTCCGGATCTTTCTCACAGACGAAGCGGCAATTGTCCTTGGCGAGCTTGTGAAGGCGCGCATGATAGCAGCGCGCCGAGATGGCCAGCGGCACCCTGCCGAACGCGAACACCTCGATCGTGACATCCGGGATCGCCTTCGCGATCGCCGCGATCGAAGCCAGCGGCAATTCCGGCGGCAGGCAGATGCGCCTTGCCCCGCGCGCGGCGTGAAATGCCGCGCTCGCCTCGTTGTAGATGTTGACGAAGGGACCGATGGCGTGCGGCCGGCCCGCGAGCGCCCTGAGGCAGGTCAGATCATTCACCTCGACCAGCACGCCCTCGGCCGCCGCAAGCTCTTCGGTCTGGCGGCGTTCACGCCGCAGCGAGACCAGGATCAGCGAGCCCAGCAGCACCTCTTTGCCCGCGCTTTGCAGCCGTTCGACAACGGCCGGGATGTGATCTGCGAAGAACGGCGAACGTTTCGAGCAGACGATCTCGCCGACGGAGACGACGTCGACCGGCGCTTCGTCAGCGATACGGAAATAGAAATCGCGCCAGCGTTCCGGCGCCCAATTGTACAGAACTGGACCGAGGCTGAGTTGCATCGCTTGACCTCACATATTCAAAGAGACTAGCGCCAGGTCTTGCGGTAGGCGCCGAGCGTGGAGGCCTGCCCTTCGGTGAACGGCTTCAGGCTCGCAATGTCGGTCTCACTCCCGCTCTCGAGCGCTGCGAGCGCATGACGGAAATGGCGCACCACGCTTTCGACATAGGCGCGGCCGCGCTGGCGGCCCTCGATCTTGAGCGCGGTCACCCCGGCATCGCGCAAGCCTCTAAGCAGGGTCGTGGCGTCCAGGCTGACGGGATCCTCGAAAATATAGCCGGCGCCCTGAGCGGTCGAGAAGCGGCCCTTGCACAGCGTCGGATAGCCCGCAGGCTCGCTTAGCCCGAACCGGTTGATGGTGAAGCCGCCGAGGCTGGACTTGGTCCCGTCCGCGGTCTGCTCGTAGGTCACATGGCTCGGCGGCGAGCAGACGCCCTGCATGTTCGGCGACTTGCCGGTGGCATAGGACGACAACGAGCAGCGTCCCTCGGCCATCACGCAGAGGCCGCCGAACACGAAGACCTCGGTCTCGCAGGCGGACTGCCGGGTGATATCCGCAATCTCCGGCACGCTGAGGACACGCGGCAGCACGACGCGCTTTGCCCCGAAGGTTTCTGCGTAGAAGGCGATGGCATCGGGATTTGCGGCCGCGGCCTGAACCGAGACGTGCAAACGCTGGTTCGGATGGCGCTGTGCCGTGTAGTCCATCAATCCGATATCGGCGAGGATCAGCGCGTCGGCTCCGGCGCTCACCGCATCGTCCACCGCGCGATGCCAGATGTCGACGGCAGAGGCGCGCGGGAAAGTATTGATGGCGACCAGGACTCTGGCGCCGCGGCCATGCGCCAGCGCGATTCCATTGCGCAGCTCGTCGCGGCTGAAATTCAGCCCCGGAAAATTGCGCGCGTTGGTCTCGTCGTTGAAGCCGCAATAGATCGCATCGGCGCCGGCATCAATGGCGCTCTTCAACGCGGCCGGCGTCCCGGCAGGACAGATCAATTCCATCATCTCGATTGCTCGCCTTGGCCCGATGCACCGATCACGCGGCCACGGGCGGCCTCGAAGGCGCGCCGCGCTGGCGCGCCCAGCGGGCCAAACAGCGAGGACAGCTCAGTGGCGAGATCGAGCTGGGCGTCGTCGATCGCATTGCGCAGCGCCAGCACCGCCTCGACATCGCCCTCGACGACGAGTTCGCGCGAGAACATCAGGGCATCGCCGTCGACCCTGCCTTCGAGCAGAGCCAACAGATTGGCGAGCGAGGCCGAGATTCGCGCGTCTAGACCTCGCGGCAAATCGCGCACGACGGACAGGCGCGGCGGCCTGGCCTCGACCACGAAGGCAAACGGCAGATCGATCGGCTTGATCCCGAACCGCGCGCGCGCGTGCGCGCCGAGCCGGTCGAATATTGCAGGGTAGCGCCGATGGATCCGCTGCAGCACGCCGGCGAGAACGAGCTGCAACGGCAGCAGCGGCAGGGGACGCATGGCAAGCGCGACAAGCGGCGGAATCGTCGGCAACGGGCCGGGCGATGCGGCGAACGGATCATTCATGGCCCCACATCTGGACGGATTGCACGCCGCTGTATTTGAGCCGGAACAATGAAGACCGAAATCAACCCGGCTAGCTGTGATTTTTTGGGAGCTTATTCAGTTGCAACGTGATGTGCCGCGCTTTCGCGACCTGTCCGACTTCCTCCGCTTCATCGAAAGCCGGGGGCAGTTGCGACGCATTCGCGAAAAAGTCTCCGTCGTCCACGAGATCACGGAAATCCACCGGCGTGTGCTCGGCGCGCACGGACCAGCACTATTATTCGAGCAGCCCGTCAAGGCCGACGGCAGCCCGTCTGAGATGCCGCTCCTCACCAATCTGTTCGGAACGGTCGAGCGGATCGCATGGGGAATGGGCATCGTGCGCGACCGTCTCGAAGAGCTTGGCGCGCTGATGGCCGAGCTGCGCGCGCCGCGACCACCGAGCAGCATCAGGGATGCCTTCGGCAAGCTCCCGCTCGCGCGCGCCG
>NZ_JALBGZ010000577.1:0-4021 GCF_023006515.1 Bradyrhizobium sp. PRIMUS42 | reverse complement strand
AACGCTGGCCGAGCGCATCCGGGCGCTGCAGGCCCACGCCTCCCGCGCCCGCCAGCAGGGCGCGTAAGCGGCCAAAAATCCGGCTTCCGTCGCCAATTACGTGCGGGGGGCCAAGGTTTTCCGGCCCCGCGGCGCCTGGAAACTTGACACCTCAAGCCCGCACTTCTAAATCGCGGGCTCCGATGCGCCGGCCGGCCGACAAGGTCCGGCCGTCTGCATGATGGTCCCGGGCGCATAGCTCAGCGGGAGAGCGTTCCCTTCACACGGGAGAGGTCCAAGGTTCGATCCCTTGTGCGCCCACCATTCATTTTCCTGAACCCAGCCGCTGCGGACGATCACCAGGCCTGGGACAGCCGGCCGATCAAGAACGTCGAAAACAACCCCATGCACAGTAGCCGACGTCAGTCGGATCAAAGGGTTGCGGCTTCCCCGAATTGGCCTCTCGGATATGAGGCAAGAAGGATCGTCGCGGCTATCACTGTGAGCGCGGGCAGGCACCGCGCTATCCGACAATTTTCTCGCCCGTCCGCCGACGCAATCGTCGCGCGATGACTTCGCCTAGCGGACGATCCGGCGATTTGCGAAATGACCTGAGCTTCTTGATCCGACCTGTGCGCAAGACCTCCGAGTGCGCTTCGTCGGCGACTTCGTCCAGAACATCCCCTTGCGCAGGGATCAGAGCCTGCCGGATGGCGCGGCGCTCGTCCTGGTGCGAGCGCTGCTTGCTGCGCGGAATGTTCTTCCGGCTGCTTTTCTGATTTTCTCCATAAGTGTTGCGCCGGTCCTGCTCGTAGCTCAATCGCTTCTTTTCCTGCGGCGTTTTGACCTTGCTCACACATGCCTCCGGCTGCCGATGCGGCGTTTCACGGAACGCAGCTCAAGACTAAGTGTTGAGCGCCGTGACCTTGGTTCGAGGGGCAGGTATCGGAAGTGACGAGCAGGCGCCAAAGACCGCGCGCCGAGACATGGCCAGGAGTAGCGCATGGCGACCATCTTCATCACCGGGAGCACCGATGGCCTCGGCCGCGCGGCGGCGCAATCGCTGCTTGATCAGGGACATCGCGTGGTGCTGCACGCGCGCTCGGCCGATCGCATCGACGCGCTCGGCGAGCTGAGGTCGCGTGTCCAGGGGATCGTGGTCGGCGATCTCAAGAGTGCGGCCGAGACGAGGGATATCGCCGATCAGGTCAATGCGATCGGGCGCATGGATGCGATCATCCACAACGCCGGCGTCTACACGCGGCCCGGCCGTGGCGCGACGCCGGAAGGCCATGCCGAAACGCTCGCCATCAACACGCTGGCACCGTACATGCTGACGGCGCTGATCGAGCGGCCCGGTAGGCTCGTGTATCTCAGCAGCGGATTGCACCGGGGTGGAGAGGGTTCGCTCGACGATCTCGACTGGACCAGGCGGGCTTGGGATGCGGCCAGGGCCTACGCCGAGAGCAAGCTGCACGTGGTCGCGCTGGCTTTCGCGGTGGCGCGGCGATGGCCCAAGGTCCTGAGCAACGCCGTCGATCCCGGCTGGGTGCGCACGAAGATGGGCGGCGCGGGCGCGCCGGTCGACATCGACACCGGACAGCGGACGCAAACCTGGCTCGCGGTGAGCCAGGAGCCCGCTGCCTTGGTGACGGGGCGCTATTGGCATCATCTCGAACAGCAGCAGCCGGCCAGCGAGGCGACCGACCCGACATTTCAGGACGCGCTCATCGGTCAATTGAGCAAGCTGACGGGCGTTGAGCTGCCGGAGGTGTAGCGCACAATCACGGAGCAGGCTTCACACCGCCCGCTGTGGCCGCCACGCCGTGTAGAGACCGACCAGCGTCCCGATGCCGACCAGTGCGGCTGCCAGCAGCACCTGCAATTCGCCGTCATCGGTGGGACCGACGGACGACACGAGCCTGGTGACGATGACGAACAGAATGCCCACAGCGGCCGCTGCACCCACGCAGAGATAGGCGAGCTCGCGCGTCAGGCTGCGGCCGAGCAGTCCGAGCGCCGTGAAATACATCGCGCAGGCGTTGGGATGAACGAACAGGGCAATGCGCGCATAAGGACCGTAGGCGTCAAACAAGGACTCGCATCGGCGCAGAGCCCCTTTCGAGGCCACCCGCTGCAGGAACGGCCTGAAGAAACGAGCCTGTCCGTAGCTGAGAACGGCGCCCAGGATGATGGCGAGCCACGCCACGATGAAGACAGGGCCATCCACGGCCTTTGGATTGAGCGCCACGGACATCAGGATGAGGGCGGTGCCGGGAAAATAGCCGAAATATGGAAAGACCGCTTCCAGCAGCACGCAGATGAACATGAAGGCCGGAAACCATGCCGACCCGGTCGCGCCATGGACGATCGCGTTCAGGTCGAACAGGCTCGTCCTGTACAGGACGAGGTACATGCACATGGCCAGTCCAGCCAGCGCGTAGAACGGCAACGCTCCCGACAGAAACCGTCTCATCCAACCATCAAGCTTTGTTTGGCGGAGACGACGGCCTCGCGCTGTTGCGGATCATGCTTTAGGTGAATGGGATTGCTCCTGTCGATAGCGCCCTTTGCCGCGCAATCCTCGCTCCGGCCCTGCACGCGCTACGCGATTGCCAGAATCTCGATCTCCTGCGCGTCTGAGCCCGCGACGTCGCCGACTGCCTTGCCCATCAGCGACTTCGCCACCGGCGCGACGAACGAGATCGTCCCCGCCTTCGGGTCGGCTTCGTCCTCGCCGACGATGCGATAGGTCTGCACGCGGCCGTCAGCGCGGCTGAAGGTCACGGTGCTGCCGAAGGCAACAATATCCGTCGACGTCGGATCAGAGACGAGCTGCGCGGTGCGCAGGCGTTCCGTCAGATAGCGGGCGTCGCGCAAGGGCACGGCCGACTGCCGGCGCTTTTCGTTGACGTCCTCGATGGCTTGCGCGGCTTCATAGGCCGCGCGGGCTTCCGCCAGCTGCGTCTGCAACGCCTGCAGGCCCTTTTCCGTCACGAAGTTCGGATGCGGCGAGATCGGGCGATCCGGCAACAGCGTCTCGGACGCGGTCTCGGCGCTTTCTTCCTTGGTAAAGGCGACGCTCAATTTGGAATCCTGTCGAACTGTCTTGGCTGCCAGCGCGGGCGTGTTCCGCCGCCGGTGATCGAGCCAGACTATATCTCAAGTTCGACGAAACGACGGAGCTTGAAGACGATATCCGGCATGGCCTGGCGGAACCGTGTTGCATTCTGGAAATTGGTCGAAAACGGCGCGAAGGTGATCATCGCGTTCCAATGCCGGTAGCCATAGACCGTGACCGAGGCGCCGGTTGCCGGAAAATTCTCCAGCTTGCGCAGCTCACCCAGCACGAGATCGGCGATCGCTTCCGCAGGCAGCAGCTGTCTGCCATCACGCGTCGTGATAATTTTCGCGGGCTGCTCGACGGGCTCTACGGCCGCCGGCGCAGCGTTGGGCATATCCTCCTGCCGGGTCGAGGCCGCCTCGGCGATGGGCGCCGCAACCGCTTCCGCCCCGTTCAAGGGCACTGTCGGCGGCCCCTCGGCGAGCGGCGGCGGTGCAACACTGTCTGCGCGCTTGTTGCCTCCAAGGATGCTGCTGATCATGGCCACAAGGCCAGCATCCTTCACGTCGTCGCTCATCATTCCCCCCGGGCTTCGGCCTAGTCTAGCACTGCTCTCCCAGACCGCCACCGGGGATGTGAGGTCGGAAACCGCCCGGCCCGGGCCGTCCTTCGATGGCGTGTCGCTCGAAGGTGCCGGCGGCGCAACGGCTGATCACGTCACGCCGCCATGCGATCGGCTATTGCTTATCGAACGGAATATATTGCTGGTACTGCTTGGGCACCGAGCTGCGATAGCGCGCGGGCACGGTGCCGCTGTCGACCGAGTGATCGATCTCCTGCTGCCGCGTCATCTTTTTCTTCGCCGGCTTCTTCGACGCGCTCTTCTTGGTGTCGGTCGGCTGGCTGGAGCTGTCGGTGGTCGCAGCCGGTGCCGTCGTCGCTGCCGGCGCAGTGCTGGTCGCCGCAGGCGCCGCGGTT
>NZ_JALBGZ010000576.1:0-4022 GCF_023006515.1 Bradyrhizobium sp. PRIMUS42 | reverse complement strand
AGGCACGGGCGGCCAGGGGCGAACTGGCCGACCTGCGGGCCCAAATGGCCGCGGCAAGGCCCGAGTCCCAGCGCCTCCCGGTCTCCTCGGGGGTCGGCCTTTACGGGCCCATCGGGCGAGACAAGCAGCGCGCGACGTTGTAGAAGCGGCCGCAACCGAAAGCCCCGTTTTCCGGCCGCGTCTGGCGGCCTCCATTTGCTTTGAGATCATGTCCCTGCTCGTCAAGATCTGCGGCCTGTCCACGCGCGAGACGCTTGAAATCGCGCTCGACGCCGGCGCTGACATGGTGGGGTTCGTGTTCTTTCCGCCGTCGCCGCGGCATCTGTCCCTGGAACTCGGCCGCGATCTCGGCCGCCAGGTAAAGCAGCGCGCGCTTAAGGTCGCGCTCACCGTCGATGCCGACGATGCGACGCTCGACAACATCATCGACGCGGTGTCGCCGGACATTCTCCAGCTCCATGGCAAGGAGAGCGTGGCGCGGCTGCGCGACATCAAGCAGCGGTTCGGCCGCCCCGTGATGAAGGCGGTTCCGGTCGCAACCGCGGCCGATCTCGCCGTGTTGCCCGGCTATGCCGCGGTTGCCGACCGCATCCTGTTCGATGCCCGCGCGCCCAAGGACGCGACGCGGCCCGGCGGCCTCGGGGAGCCGTTCGACTGGCACCTGCTCGAGAACCTCGATCTGGGACTGCCCTACATGGTCTCGGGCGGGCTTCATGCCGGCAATGTAGCAGAAGCCCTCCGCGTCACTGGCGCCGGCGGCGTCGACGTGTCCTCGGGTGTCGAGAGCGCTTCCGGCGTCAAAGACCCCAAGATGATCGAGGCCTTCGTCCGCGCCGCGCGCGCCACCCAAGATGCAAATCAAGAGTTGAGCGTCCGATGAATATCGCCAAGCCAAATTCCTATCGCAGCGGTCCCGACGACCGCGGCCATTTCGGCATTTTCGGCGGACGCTTTGTCGCCGAAACCCTGATGCCGCTGATCCTCGATCTCGATAAGGCCTACACCGAGGCCAAGGCCGATCCGGCGTTCCAGACCGAGATGAACGGCTATCTCAAGAACTATGTCGGCCGGCCGTCGCCGCTTTATTTCGCCGAGCGCCTCACCGAGCATCTTGGCGGCGCAAAGATTTATCTGAAGCGTGAAGAGCTCAACCACACCGGCTCGCACAAGGTGAATAACGTGCTCGGCCAGATCATGCTGGCGCGGCGCATGGGCAAGAAGCGCATCATCGCCGAGACCGGCGCCGGCCAGCACGGTGTCGCCACCGCGACGCTGTGCGCGCGCTTCGGCCTCGAATGCGTGGTCTATATGGGCGCCGTCGATGTCGAGCGGCAGCAGCCCAACGTCATCCGCATGGAGATGCTGGGCGCCACGGTGATGCCGGTGCAATCGGGCACGCGCACGCTGAAGGATGCCATGAACGAGGCCCTGCGCGATTGGGTCACCAACGTGCACAACACGTTCTACTGCATCGGCACGGTGGCGGGTCCGCACCCCTATCCGACGCTGGTGCGCGACTTCCAATCGATCATCGGCAACGAAACCAAGACGCAGATGCAGGAGATCGAAGGCCGCCTGCCGGATTCGCTGGTCGCCTGCATCGGCGGCGGCTCGAATGCGATGGGCCTGTTCCATCCGTTCCTCGATGATCCCTCGGTCGAAATTTTTGGCGTCGAAGCCGCAGGTCATGGCCTGACGCAGCTGCATGCGGCGTCGATCGCGGGCGGGCGTCCCGGCGTGCTCCACGGCAATCGCACCTATCTCCTGATGGACGCCGACGGCCAGATCCAGGACGCGCATTCGATTTCGGCCGGCCTCGATTATCCCGGCATCGGGCCCGAGCATTCCTGGCTGCACGAGGTCGGTCGCGTGAATTATCTCTCCGCGACCGACGACGAGGCGCTGGCCGCATTCCAGCTGCTATCAAAGCTCGAAGGCATCATTCCCGCGCTCGAGCCCGCGCATGCCATTGCCAAGGTGATGGAGCTCGCGCCGAAGCGTCCCAGGGATCACCTGATGGTCGTCAACCTCTCCGGCCGCGGCGACAAGGACGTCCCGCAAGTCGGCGACATCCTGAGGGGCAAGAGCAAGTGACCACGCGTATCGACACCCGTTTTGCCGAGCTTGCGAAACAAGGCCGCTCGGCCTTCGTGACCTTCCTGATGGCCGGCGATCCCGATCCGGCGACCTCGCTCGAGATCATCAAGGCGCTGCCGAAGTCAGGCGCCGACGTGATCGAGATCGGCATGCCCTTCACCGATCCGATGGCCGACGGCCCGTCGATCCAGGCCGCAGGGCTTCGCGCGCTCAAGGCCGGCATGACGTTGAAGAAGACGCTGGAGCTGGTGCGTGGCTTCCGCAAGGACGACAACGCAACGCCCATCGTGCTGATGGGCTATTACAACCCGATCTACATCTACGGCGTCGACAAATTCCTGGTCGATGCGAAGAGCGCCGGTGTCGATGGTCTGATCATCGTCGACCTGCCGCCGGAGGAGGACGACGAGCTCTGCCTGCCTGCGATGAAGGCCGGTCTCAACTTCATCCGCCTGGCGACGCCGACCACCGACGACAAGCGGCTGCCGGCCGTGCTCGCCAACACCTCGGGCTTCGTCTATTACGTCTCGATCACCGGCATCACCGGTGCGGCCGCCGCGGATACCACGGCCGTGAGCGAGGCTGTGGCCCGCATCAAGCGACATACAAAACTGCCGGTCTGCGTCGGCTTCGGCATCCGCACGCCGGAGACGGCACGCGCCATCGCCTCCCATGCCAATGGTGCGGTCGTCGGCACCGCGCTGGTCGATGCGCTCAAGAACAGCCTCGATGCCGAGGGGCGGGCGACCGGCAAGACCGTTAACGCCGTGGCGGAGCTGACCGCGGCCTTGGCCCAGGGCGTCAAGGGCGCGCAACAGGCGGCGGAATAGGCCATAATTCCGCTTTAGCTCTTTAGTTTGAGCATGATCTTGTCGGAAAACCGCTTCACACTTTTCCGGATCATGCTCTAACGCGGACGACACGGCGGCTTGCCGGGCGGAGGCCCGGCCGCCATATATCCCTTCAGGCGATCCGCGAAGCGGGTTCGCACATCGGAGCAAACCATGAACTGGCTTACCAATGTGGTCCGGCCGAAGATCCGCAACATGCTGCGGCGGGAGACGCCGGAGAATCTGTGGATCAAGTGCCCGGATTCCGGGCAGCTCGTGTTCTACAAGGACGTCGAGGCCAACCAGTTCGTCATCCCCGGCTCGAACTATCACATGCGCATGGGCGCGGTGGCGCGTCTGAAGTCGATCTTCGACAACGAGACCTGGTTCGACGTCGCGCTGCCCGACGTCACGCCCGATCCGCTCAAGTTCCGTGACGAGAAGAAATACGTCGACCGCATCAAGGATGCGCGGGCGCGGACCAATCTCAACGACGCGATCAAGGTCGGCTACGGCAAGCTCGAAGGCGCCGCCGTCGTCGTCGCCGTGCAGGATTTCGATTTCATGGGGGGCTCGCTCGGCATGGCCGCGGGCGAAGCCATCGTGCGCGGGCTGGAGCTTGCGGTCGAGAAGAAGTCGCCGTTCATCGTGTTCGCCGCATCCGGCGGTGCGCGCATGCAGGAGGGCATCCTGTCGCTGATGCAGATGCCGCGGACCACGGTGGCGGTGCAGATGCTGCGCGAGGCGAAGCAGCCCTATATCGTCGTGCTGACCAACCCGACCACCGGCGGCGTCACCGCGTCCTACGCGATGCTGGGCGACGTGCAGATCGCCGAGCCGGGCGCGCTGATCGGTTTCGCCGGCGCACGCGTCATCGAGCAGACCATCCGTGAAAAGCTCCCGGAAGGCTTCCAGCGTGCCGAGTATCTCAAGGAGCACGGCATGGTCGACATGGTCGTGCATCGCCACGAGTTGCGTCCGACCCTGGCGCGGCTCTGCCGGCTGCTGACCAAGGCGCCCGCGCAGGAAGGCGCATCGAAATCGGTGCAGCCGGTCGTCAGCCCGGCGCAGATCGTATCGGCCGCTGAGACGGCG
>NZ_JALBGZ010000575.1:0-4022 GCF_023006515.1 Bradyrhizobium sp. PRIMUS42 | reverse complement strand
CGCGCCGTCGGTCAGCTCCGCGCCAAGGCTGCGCACATGGCGGCTGTCGATCGCGGCCCGAAGAAGCCGACGCCTGTCCGCAAGCCGGCACGTGCGATGAAGGTCGCCGGTGGCGGTGGCTTCGCGTTCGACATGCATGACGGCGAAGACGATCGCGACGCCGAATTCCAACGCTGATCAACCGGTCCGGCCTCGCGCCGGACCGCTCATTTCCAAATCTTCGGAACCCGGACTGCACCATGGCCGCAACTTCGCAATATCTGACGCTCGGGCTCGCCGGCGAGACGTTCGGCATCAGCATCCGCAACGTCCGCGAGATTCTCGACATGCGGCCGATCTCGCGGCTTCCGCACGCGCCGGACTTTCTGCTCGGCATGATCGACGTGCGCGGCAGCGGCTATCCGATCGTCGATCTCAGGAAGAAGCTCGGCCTGCCGACCGTTGCCGCCACGGAAGCGACCCGCATCATCATTCTCGACGTGCCGATGAAGGATCGTCTGGTCGGCGTTGGGTTCGTCGCCGACTGCGTGTTCGAGGTCACCGACATCGACGAGCAGGCGATCGAGCCGATTCCCGAGGTTGGCGGTAAATGGCAGTCCGACTACGCCGCCGGCATCGGCCGCAAGGGCGAGAAGTTCGTCGTGATCTTCGATCTCGCCAAGCTGATGGCGAACGACAAGATTCCGGAAGGACGCGACGCCGGCACGGATGCGCCCCGCGCCGCCTGAGTTTGCAAGAGTGAAGCGTGGACACGCGTAACCACCCCAATTCGAACCAACGAGACTGACATGAGAATCACCGTCAAAGCCAAGCTTGCCAGCGCCTTCGGCCTGGTCATCCTTCTGTTCATTGTGGCAGGCGCCGTAAGCTATATGAAGTTGGCCGACATGGCCGCGACCGCAGATTCCATGGTGCTTCGCGCCAAGCGGATGGAGAAGGCATCCGAAGTCGAGAAGATCATTTGGCAGCAGGTCAGGGCGGAAAAGAACGCAATCCTGGGAACGCCAAGCGAAGCCGACGAATTCGCGATGAACGCCGCCAAGCTCCGCGAGGAAGCAACGAGGATCAAGGACGAGGTCCACGCGCTCGCCAGCGAGGGTGGCAAGAAGCTGCTCGACAACTTTACGAGTGCCTACGCCAGGATGAACGTCTACCAGGAAGAGACGATCAGGCTGGTAAAGACCGACAAGACCAAGGCCACGGAGCGCTCGATGGGCGACGGGCGCAAGGTGGTCGCAGACGCGACGGAGGCGATGGGAGCCTATGTCGCGAACACGAAGAGGCAGATGGCTGAACAGGCCGTGCAGTCCAACGAAGACAGCCGCCGCGCCCAGTTGATTCTCATCGTGCTCGTCGTCGTATCGCTCATTGTTGCCGCGATTAGCGCGGTCTGGATCTCGATCAACATCAGCCGGTCGCTCGCAAAGGCCGTCGATCTGGCGGATGCCGTCGCAATCGGCGATCTCAGCCACAAGATCGATGCTTCCAGCAACGACGAGATCGGCGATCTCGTCAAATCCCTGAACGCGATGACCGCCAATCTGAACGCCACTGCGGCCGTCGCCAACGAGATCGCGCAGGGCAATCTCACGGTTGAGGCCAAGCCGCTGTCGGACAAGGACACGCTCGGCCTCGCGCTCCAGCGCATGGTGGAGAAGCTTCGCCAGATCGTGTCGGAAGCCCTGACGGCGGCGCAGAACGTCTCGGCCGGCAGCCAGGAGCTCTCGGCCAGCGCCGAGCAGCTGTCGCAGGGTGCGACCGAGCAGGCCTCGTCCGCCGAGGAAGCCTCCTCCTCGATGGAGGAGATGGCCTCGAACGTGAAGCAGAACGCCGACAACGCCAATCAGACCGAGAAGATCGCCGCGCAGTCGGCCAAGGATGCCGAGGCCAGCGGTGCTGCGGTCGGCCGGGCGGTCAATGCGATGCAGACAATCGCCGAGAAAATCACGATCGTGCAGGAGATCGCGCGTCAGACCGATCTGCTCGCACTCAACGCCGCGGTCGAGGCCGCCCGCGCCGGCGAGCACGGCAAGGGCTTTGCGGTGGTCGCCTCCGAAGTGCGCAAGCTTGCCGAGCGCAGCCAGGCCGCCGCCGCCGAGATCGGGACGCTCTCGGTCGACACCGTGAAGGTGGCGCAGGAGGCCGGGGCGATGCTCTCCAAGCTCGTTCCGGATATCAAGAAGACCGCCGAGCTGGTCGAGGAGATCACCGCGGCGTGCCGCGAGCAGGACGTCGGATCGGCCCAGATCAACCAGGCGATCCAGCAGCTCGACAAGGTGGGCCAGCAGAACGCGAGCGCCTCCGAGCAGGTGTCATCGACCTCGGAGGAACTCGCCTCGCAGGCCGAACAGCTCCAGTCCACCATCGCCTATTTCCGCATCGAGCAGGGCGGAAAGGGCCATGCGGCTGCGCCGATCGACCGGGCGGTCGATCAGTTGCGGACCAAGGCGGCGACGATGGCGGCGGCCGAGCGGCCGGCCAAGAAGCCGCAAGGCAAGCCGGTGCGCGCCCTGAAGGTTGCCGGTGGTGGCGGGTTCGCCTTCGACATGCATGACGGCGAGGATGATCGGGACGCCGATTTCCAGCGCTAGGACTCCTCGGAACTCTTGCGGACCGGCCCGCCTTGCGACGGTGAACCGGTCCGCTTTCAACGGATACGTCAACGCTTAGGATCGAAGATGGCCCGTACGGCCCGACATTCAGTACAGGCGGCCATCCCGGACCGGAGCAGGCGGCCATGATGCCCGCCGTGCAGGATACCGCCGTGCATCTGTCGGACCGCCACTTCCGCACCATCGCTCAACTGATCGAGGGCCAGGTCGGCATCAAGCTGCCGCAGGGCAAGCGGCTGATGCTGGAGGGGCGGCTGCACAAGCGCGTGCGCGCGCTCAACTTTTCCGGCCTCAACGAATATGTCGAGAACCTGTTCGAGGCGGATCATTTCGATACCGAGCTCACCCATCTCATCGATGTGGTGACGACCAACAAGACCGATTTCTTCCGCGAGCCGCAGCACTTCACTTTCCTGCGGGATATCGCGATCCCCGCCCTGCTCAAATCGCATGGCCGCAAAAGTGCGAACCTCAAGATCTGGAGCTCGGCGAGCTCCACGGGCATGGAAGCCTATACGACAGCGATGGTGCTGGACGACATGACGCGGAACGGCTCGCGTTTCCAGTACCGCATTCTCGGGACCGACATCTCGACCGCGGTGCTGCGCCTCGCCAAGACGGCGATCTACACCCGCGACGTGCTCGCTCCAGTGCCGGAGCAATTCGTGAAACGATATTTTTCGTCGTCGCGGGACAAGTCGCGCGGTGAGGTACGGGTCGTGCCGGAATTGCGGAACATGGTGCATTTCATGAGGATGAACCTCATGGACAAATCCTACCCCGTCGATCGTGACGTCGATATCATCTTCTGCCGCAACGTCCTGATCTATTTCGAGCGCGAGACCCAGCGCAAGGTGGTCGAGCAATTGTGCAGCCATTTGCGTCCGGGCGGCTATCTGCTGGTCGGACATTCGGAATCGATGATTCACAGTGCCGTGCCAGGGCTGAAGCAAGTTCAGCCAACCATTTTCCAGGTCTAGCCGGAGCGCAACGAGATGCCGAGGGAGAAAGTTCGCGTACTGATCGTGGACGATTCGGCGTCGGTTCGCCAAATCCTGCAGACGATCCTCAACGACGACCCTGAGATCGAGGTGATGGGAGCGGCTGCCGATCCGTTCGCGGCGGCGCGACGCCTCCAGAACGAGATCCCCGACGTCATGATCCTCGACCTGGAAATGCCGCGCATGGACGGCATGACGTTCCTGCGCAAGATCATGGCGCAGCGCCCAATCCCGGTGATCATTTGCTCTTCGTTGACCGAAGAGGGCTCGAACGTGATGTTCGAGGCGTTCGAGGCCGGCGCGGTCGACATCGTGCCGAAACCGAAGATCGACACGCGGCAGGCGCTGCTCGAATGCTCGACGCGGTTGCGCGAGGCCGTGAAGTCGGCGGCGCGCGCGCGGGTTCGTC
>NZ_JALBGZ010000574.1:0-4030 GCF_023006515.1 Bradyrhizobium sp. PRIMUS42 | reverse complement strand
TCACCACAAACATGATGGGCAGCCCGCGTTGCGCCGCGGTCCAGATCGCCTGGATGCAATACATAGCTGATCCGTCGCCGATCAGGCACACGATGCGCTGGTCCGGCCGCGAGCGACGTGGCGCCGAAGCGTTGCTCGGCGAGATAGCTGACGTCGAGCCGCGGCAGCACCACCAATGACATCACGAGATTGACGGTCACGACGACGACCAGCGGCGCCATGGCGCTCAGCAGCGGCGAAGCCTGGTCGCTGCGCTGACCATGCTGTAGCTCGGCTGGATCGAATTCGCGCGCAGTCGTCGCGCGCTCGCGCAAAAGCTCGTCGGCGGCGGCCTGCTCGATCGCGCCCTCAACATCTTCGCCGTAGCCTTCTCCGGCGCGGCGCGCAGCTGCTTCGGCGCGGTGCAGCCACCACAATCCCGTACCGAGTATGATGAAGGAGGCAATGATGCCGAGCCCCGGTGCGGCGAACGGCGTCGTGCCGAAGAACGGCATCGGGATGGCGTTCTGGATCGACGGCGTCCCGGGCAAGGCCGACATCGTGAAGGTCGACGTTCCCAGCACGATCGCGGCCGGGATCAGCCGACGCGGAATCGAAGCGGCGCGAAACAGCGAACGGGCCATGGGAACGATGACGAAGAACGCGACGAACAGGCTGACGCCGCCATAGGTAACCAGCGCGCCGGCGAGCACGACCGCCAGGATCACGCGCTGCTCGCCGAGACGCTCCGCCATGAATCTGGCGACCGACATCACCGCGCCGCTGTCGTCCATCAACTTGCCGAAGACGGCGCCAAGCAGGAAGATCGGAAAGAACTGCGCGAGGAATCCCGCGGCGTTGATCATGAACACCTGGGTCAGGTTCGCGAGCAGCGGCTCCCCGCCGAATAGCGCGGCAACGAGAGCGGCGAACGGCGCGAGCAGCAGGACGCTCCAGCCGCGGAAGGCGAACAGCACGAGCAGACCGAGCCCGACGAGGAGGCCGAGGAGACCCATGTCTCAGCACTCCGACAGGAGGACGTCGAGATCGGCGGTCGAACGACGGCCGATATCCGCGCCGT
The DNA here is from genome assembly GCF_023006515.1 of Bradyrhizobium sp. PRIMUS42. Classification (NCBI taxonomy): domain Bacteria; kingdom Pseudomonadati; phylum Pseudomonadota; class Alphaproteobacteria; order Hyphomicrobiales; family Nitrobacteraceae; genus Bradyrhizobium; species Bradyrhizobium sp. PRIMUS42. Next base: position 2,970 of record NZ_JALBGZ010000574.1, on the reverse strand, counting down.
GCTCGCGGAGAAAGGCGTCCGCGGCCATGCGCCCCTCGGCGCGCAGCATCGAGACGAACTCCCACTCCGCGTTGAGCTTCGAGGAGGCCCCGAACTTCGCCAGCATGTCGCTCTTGATCCGATGGGTCCGCATCTTCGCCCAGCGCGCGCCCTCGCCGCTGCCGGGGTCGGCCGCCTGGCGCAGCAGCGCGATCATGCGCAGCTCCTTCATCAGCGGCGAGTTGAAGGAGATTTCGTTCAACCGGTTGAGGATCTCCGCGGCGGTCCGCGGCTCCTCCAGCCGCTCGGTCGGGTTGATCTGGACGAGAATGGTGTCGTGCGCGTCGCTTTCGCGAACCAGCGGCGTGATCGTCGGGTTGCCGGCGAAGCCGCCGTCCCAATAGGGCTCGCCCTCGATCTCGATGGCGCGGAACATGGTCGGCAGGCAGGCCGATGCCAGCAGCACGTCCGCCGTGATCTCCGCGTTGCGGAAGATACGGCCACGTCCGGTGCGCACCCGCGTCGCAGTGATGAACAGCTGGATCGGCGAGCGCGCGAGCCGTTCGAAATCGATGCTCTCGGCCAGAACCGCGCGCAGCGGATTGTAGCCGGTCGGATTGAGATCGTAGGGCGACAGCACACGCGACATCAGGTCGGTGAGAATGTAAAAGGGCGACGTATCGAGGGTCCAGCGCCCCATCAAGCGATCGAGCGGCGAGCGCTGGAGCAGGCTGAACGCCGCGGCCTTCGAAACACGGCGCCAGTATTGCTCGAGCGCCTCACGCGCGCCCGCGGCCCCGCCGGCCGTCCAGCCATCCGCCAGCACAGCCGCATTCATCGCGCCAGCGGAGGTTCCGGAGATCGCGGCGATCTCCAGCCAATCCTCTTCCAGGAGGCGGTCGAGCACACCCCAGGCGAAGGCGCCGTGCGAACCGCCGCCCTGAAGCGCGAGATCAATCAGTACGGCGTCCCGTTCCATGGCGGACACTCACGCAACTGAAGTTCAAATTCGACATGATTTTTGACCATGTCGAATTCGACCGCAGTGTGAGAGCAGTTGTCACAAGATGCAACCGGAACGTGGGGCGGTCTAGAGCTATTTCCGTTCCGATGCGATCAGAGCGGAAATGGCTCTAGATTCTAACGCGAACCGGTAGTCCACTTCGCTCGAAAACGCTTTAGTGCTCGAACACCAGCCGCGCGCCGACCGTGCCATCGAGACTGCGGATCTGCTGGAGCAGCGCCGCCGAATCCTGGCCGCCGAGATCGGCATCGAGCACGACGTAACCGAGATCGCCGGCGGTCTCCAGATATTGCGCGGCGATGTTGATGTCGCGCTGGAGGAAGACCTCGTTGAGCCGCCGCAGCATGCCCGGCACGTTGCGATGGACATGGCTGAAGCGCGCGCCGGCGGGGCGCAGATGCAGCTGCACTTCCGGGAAATTCACCGCGCCCATGGTCGATCCCGTGATGAAATAGTCGACCAGCTTGCGCGCGACCTCGCCGCCGATGCGCTCCTGCGCCTCCTCGGTGGAGCCGCCGATATGCGGCGTGAGGATGACGTTCTCGAGGCCCTGCACCGGGCTGTTGAAACGGTCCGCGTTCGAGGACGGCTCGACCGGAAACACGTCGATGGCGGCGCCAGCGAGATGGCCGTCGCGCAAGGCGCGCGCGAGCGCGTCGAGATCGACCACGGTGCCGCGGCTGTTGTTGATCAGGAACGAGCCTGATTTCATCGCGCGCAGTTCCCTCTCGCCGATCATGCCCGCGGTCTCCGGCGTCTCCGGAACGTGCAGGCTGACGACGTCGCTCTGCGCCAGCAGCTCTTCCAGCTTCTCGACCGGCTCGGTGTTGCCGTGGCGGAGCTTGTCGGTGCGGTCGAAATAGATCACGCGCATGCCGATCGCCTCGGCCAGCGTCGAGAGCTGCGAGCCGATATTGCCGTAGCCGACAATGCCGAGGGTGCGGCCGCGCACCTCGCGGCTGCCGGTCGCCGACTTGTCCCATCCGCCCTCATGCGCCGACACCGAGCGCGGAAATATCCGCCGCAACAGCATCACGATCTCGCCGATCACGAGCTCGGCGACGCTGCGCGTGTTGGAGAACGGCGCGTTGAACACGGGAATGCCGCGCTTGCGCGCCGCCATGAGATCGACCTGGTTGGTGCCGACGCTGAAGCAGCCGACCGCGAGCAGCTGGTCGGCGGCGGCGAGCACCTCGTCGGTGATCTGGGTGCGCGAGCGGATGCCGAGCAGCGACACGCCCTTGAGGGCGCGCCGCAGATCCTCACCGTCCAGCGCCTTGGTCAGCCGCTCGACATTGGTGAAGCCCGCGATCCTGAACAGGTCCACGGCACTGTCATTGACGCCTTCGAGCAGCAGCGCCTTGGCGCTCCGCTCAGGGCTTTGGCCTGGGGCTGGCATGGTGTCTCCTGAAATGGCGGCTTTGCCGCAGCTCTTAGACCGCGGAGGAGGCCCAGCACAATAGGGGTCGGATACGGGGAGAAGATGGCAGGTAATAGAGCAGCCTGGCATCCCACCAGCGCTCACAATAGCTGTCCGGTCATCCAGAGGCGAGTGGCGCGATGCAAAGCATCGCGCCGGGAGCCTCGCAGGATGAACGGCCCCTATGCAGCCGGGCCGTCGCCCTTCGAGGCTCGCCTTGCTTCGCAAGACGAGCACCTCAGGGTGACGGTATCTCGAGTCAAATCACATAAAACCCATGCGTGCCGTCGCGGCGGAGCTGCTCGACGAGACCATATTCCCAATCGAGATAGGCCTGCATCGCGGCTTGCGCGACGTCGGTGCCTTCATAGGGCCGACGGTAACGGTGGGCCGGATCGGGCTTGGGCAGCACGCGCGGCGGGCCGATCTCGAGCGCGCCGTCATAGCCTCCGTCCAGCACATAGACCTCCCAGCCCATCTGCGCCAGCCACGACGCCGTCATGTCGGCGCGGACGGCCTTGTCGTCGGTCAGGACGATGCGCGCGCC
>NZ_JALBGZ010000573.1:0-4042 GCF_023006515.1 Bradyrhizobium sp. PRIMUS42 | reverse complement strand
AGCTGCGCGTTCTCCGGCAGCGAATTGCTCTGCGCGAGCGTCCACAGCGGCACGCGATTGGCGGCGGCGATGCTCTCCATGGTGTCGCCGCGGCGCACCGGCAGCCGCACGCCGCTATCCCACAATTCGACCAGGGTATCCGCTGGCACGAGATAGCGCAGCGGCACGGCATTGGCCTGGGTCTGCGGCGGAATGCGCGGCAACTGCGTCACCATCTCGACGATCTGGCGATGGATGTCGTCGGACTTCTCGATGTTGATGTGCGAGACGCGCGCGTTTTCCTTCAAGTCGTAACTCGCATAATGGCCACGAAAGCCGGGGACCGCGACGACGTCGCCACCGCCGAGCACGCTGTCGGACAGGAAGATGTTGATGAAGCGCTCGACATTGAGCGGCACGTCGCCAGTCGCGTGCGCGGGATCGACGGCGATGACGAGGCTGATCGGGATGTTCTCCTTGGCCGCCATCTCGGAGATGACGATCGAGCACAGCCCGCCCATGGAGTGGCCGATCAGCACGATCGGCGCCGCCTTCTCCTTGTAACTGGCGATGACGCGATTGCCGATGAACCGGCACAGGGTGAATTCATAGACATCGGCGGAGAAGCCGGCCTGCGTCAGTTTCTCGCCGAGCCGGTCCATGCCGGTCGAGAAGATCGGGCCCATGGCACCACGGAACAGGTAGATATTCGGCGGCGGCAACGGCTCGAACGGCGGCGGCGGCGGCGCGGCAGGTACGGCCGTAGCGGGCTTCGACTTGGCGGGTGAGGCAGCGGCCATGCCGGGGCCCAAGGCGAGCAGTGCAACGGCTGCCAGCGCGACTAGTCGCCTCAGATCAATCATCAGTCCGCAGTCCCACCACGGGAGGCAAAGTCCCCCTCCGGGGGCTTAGTGACCACCGATTGGGTGGATTTTGGGGCACGGAACCGGCGGCCTCCTCCAGCAACCTGTGGGTCCGCCGCGTATCCGCGGGGCGTAACGGGCTTTGCGACGATCGGCCTCAGGTCGGCTCCCAGAAGGCTAGAACGGCAGAATGCGGTTCAGGAGTTCGAGCAGCGTGCGCTGCTCGGCCTGGCTGAGCGGCGCCAACATCCGTTCATTGTAGGGCTGCGTCAGCCTTGCCCCGTCCTGAATGAGCTTTGCGCCCCTTGGCGTGAGCATCAGCTCGACGGCGCGGCGATCGGACTTCGAGCGATGGCGCTTGATGAAGCCGGATGATTCGAGCTCGTTCAGGATCTTGATCAGGTTCGGCAGGCGCAGCCGGAGCACGCTGGCGAGGCTGCTGGGGGGAACGCCGGGATTATCGCGAATGATCGCGAAGATCGCATAGGTCGCGGGAGTCAGGCCCAAGGCGGCGAACTCCTCGTAGAAGGCTTCGAAGAACTTCAGCTGCGCGAGGCGCAGCATGAAGCCGGGCGTCCGCTGCAGCGCGCGCAGGTCCAGCGACGTCTCCGATGGCGGAGCGGACTTGGCTCCGGGTCTCAATGCTTTCGAGCTCATGATCCTCGATCCGCGGCGGCGACCATATGTCGGCCGAATTGACTCTCTCAGAAATAGCTATAAAATATAACTATTATATAGCGGCACCAAGACCGCACATGGGAGGGAACAATGAACAGCAAATTCCTGCATAAACTATGCATGCTGGCGGCAATGCTGACGGCCGCACCGGCATTCGCCCAGGACGTGGTGAAGATCGGCATCCTGAACGACCAATCGGGTCCGTTCGCCAGCTATCAGGGCATCGGCTCGGTCGTCGCCGCCAAAATGGCGGTCGAAGACTACGGCGGAAAGGCCGCCGGCAAGCCGGTCGAGGTCGCCGCCGCCGACCATCAGAACAAGACCGATATCGGCATCGGTATCGCCCGGCGCTGGTACGAGAACGAGGGTGTCGATGCGATCTTCGACCTGCCGAACTCGTCGATCGCGCTGGCGGTGGCCGGCATGAGCGCCGAGAAGAACAAGGTCTTCGTCGGGTCGGGCGCCGGAACGGTGCTCCTGACCGGCGAGAAATGCACGCCGAACACCGTGCACTGGACCTACGACACCTATGCCTATGGGCGCGGTCTCGGCAAGGCGATCGTGCAGCAGGGCGGCAAGAAGTGGTTCTTCATCACCGCCGACTATGCCTTCGGCCATGATCTCGAGAAGCAAGCCGCAGAGGCCGTGAAGGCGTCCGGCGGCGAGGTGCTCGGCAGCGTGCGGCATCCGCTCGGAACGGCCGATTACGCCTCTTTCCTGCTCCAGGCCCAGGCGTCGGGCGCGAACGTCGTCGGCTTCGCCAATGCCGGCGACGATACCATCACCTCGATGAAGCAGGCCGCCGAGTTCGGGCTGACCAAGGACCGCAAGCTGGTCGGATTGATCCTCGGCATGAACGGCCTGCCCGCACTCGGCCTGAAGTTTGCGCAAGGCGCGCAGATCATGAACCCGTTCTATTGGGATCTGAACGACGGCACGCGTGCTTTCGCCAAACGCTTCGCCGAACGCATTCCCTCGAAGGCCTATCCGAACGACATGCAGGCCGGCGTCTATGCCTCGGTCATTCACTATCTCAAGGCCGTCGACAAGGTCGGCGGCTCCAAGGACGGCAAGGCGGTGGTCGCGGCGATGAAGGAGTTGCCGACCGACGATCCGCTGTTCGGCAAGGGCTACATTCGCAAGGACGGACGCAAGATCCATCCGCTCTACCTCTTGCAGGTCAAGGCTCCCGACGAGTCGACCTCGACCTGGGATCTCCTGAAGGTCGTCGCCACGATCAAGGGCGAGGACGCCTTCCGCTCCGAGAGCGACGGTCAATGCCCACTGAGCAAGCAATAGCCGTTGGAAGCTGACCATGAGCGGCATTGTATCCAGTCCGGTCGACCCGTTCGCGACCGACTTCCTGAGCGCCCCCTATCCTGCCTATGAGGCGCTGCGCGCGCTCGGGCCCGCTTTCGCGCTGGAGCGTTACGGCGTGTGGGCCATGGCAGGCTATGCCGAGGTCGAGCCGGCCCTGAAGGACTGGAAGACCTTCATCAGTGGCGAGGGCGTCGGGCTCCACGGGATGAACCCGGCGCTGCCAAAGCCGCTGACGCTGCAGATCGATCCGCCGGACCATGACAAGGGCCGGCGGGTGCTCGGCCGCACGCTGTCTCCGGGCGTCGCAAGAAAGCTGCGCGAGACGTTCCAGCAGGAAGCGGAGAGAAAAGTTTCGGAGCTGATCGACAAAGGCACGTTCGATGCCGTGACCGATCTGGCCGAGGCCTATCCGATGAAGGTGTTTCCGGATGCGATCGGCATCCGGCCCGACGGCCGCGAGAAACTGCTGGCCTGGAGCACGTTCGTGTTCGACAGCTTCGGCCCTGACAACGAGATCCAGGCCGCGTCGCGCAAGGCGGGCCTCGCGGCGCAGAGCTGGATCATGGAATGTTGCGCGCGAGACGCGCTACGGCCCGACAGCCTCGGCATGATGATCTACCAGGCGGCCGACGACGGCGAGATCACCGAGCACGAGGCGACGCACCTGGTGCGGCCGTTCCTCACCGCGGGAATCGACACCACGGTCAACGGCATCGGCAACACCCTGCTCGCGCTCGCGACCCATCCGGAGGAATACCGCAAGCTGCATCACAAGCCGGAGCTGGCGCGCAACGCTTTCGAGGAGGGCCTGCGTTACGATTCACCGATTCAGACGTTCTTTCGCACCACCTCCCGCGACGTCGAGATCGGCGGCGGCGTGATCCCGGCACATCGCAAGGTGCTGCTGTTCATGGCCTCCGCCAACCGCGATCCCGCGCGTTGGGACAAGCCGGACCGTTTCGAGGTGGAACGGGCCGCGACCGGGCATGTCGGTTTCGGCGCAGGCATCCACGCCTGCGTCGGTCAGATGATCGCGCGCCTGGAAGGCGAATTGATCTTCAGCGAGCTCGCGAGGCGCGTGAAGACCATCGAGCTCACGGCGGAGCCGAAGCGCAGGCTCAATAACTCGCTGCGCGGGCTCGCGAGCATGCCGGTCCGGGTGACGGCTGCCTAGTTCCTTGCCGGAGCCGTCGCGGCCGCTG
>NZ_JALBGZ010000572.1:0-4058 GCF_023006515.1 Bradyrhizobium sp. PRIMUS42 | reverse complement strand
GGCCGAGTTCGTGCCGCTGGCCCGCGCGTTCAACGCGATGGCCGCGCAGCTGAGCCAGCGCGAGCGCGAGCTGATCGCGAGCAACGACAGGCTGACGGTGATGGCCTCGATCGACATGCTCTCGGGGCTCGCCAACCGGCGCGGCTTCCAGAGCCGGCTCGACTTCGAGTGGATGCGCGCGCAGCAATATGGCAGTGACCTCGCGCTGCTGATGATCGACGTCGACCATTTCAAGCTGTTCAACGACACCTATGGCCATCTCGAAGGCGATTCCTGCCTGACCAGGCTCGGCGAATCCCTGTCCGGCATTGCCGCAGACAACATGGGCTTCGCGGCGCGCTACGGCGGCGAGGAATTCTGCCTGTTGCTGCCGAACACCGACGTGACGCGCGCCGTCGAAATCGGCGAGCAGGTGCGCGCGGCCGTGCTGAAGCTCTGCCTGCCGCACATCACGTCAGCTCATATGATCGTCACGGTCTCGATCGGCGTTGCCGCGACGAAGCCCAATGAGAGCTTGCGCCCGGGCGACTTGATCGAAGCCGCCGACGCCGCGCTCTACGCCGCAAAACACCGCGGCCGCAACAACGTCGTCGAGCACGGCGTGCAGGTGATCGAGACCGGCACAGCCGAGATGATGCTGGCAGCGGGCTGAGCTCGGCCGAGTAGCGTCACCCTCGCCTCGCTCCGCTTGCGGCGGGAGGCAATGCCCCGAGGTCCACGGCTAGCCGGCAGCTCTCGCGCGATCGAGCTCGATCTCCGTCACCACGCGGTTGCGACCGCCGCCCTTGGCGAGATAGAGTGCGCGGTCGCAGCGCTCGACGAGATCGGTGATCGCTTCGCCCATCCGGTACTGCGCCACGCCAATCGACACGCTGATATTGGGCAGAATCTCACCGGTCGAGCGACGGGTGATCCTGCATTCGGCGATCGCCCGCCTGATCCGCTCGGCGATCTCGGCGGAAGTGGCAAGATCGGCATCCGGCAGCACCGCGATCAACTCCTCGCCGCCGTAGCGGGCCGGCAGATCCTGCTCGCGAACCTTTTCGCGCAGCACCTTCGCCATCAGACGCAGCACCTGGTCGCCGACGCCGTGGCCAAAATTGTCGTTGAAGACCTTGAAGTGATCGATGTCGAGCATCAGCACGCTGAGCGGCTCGCCCCATGCCGCGGTCGCCTGCGCCTTGCGCAGGAATTCGTCGAGCGCCCGCCGGTTTGCGAGGCCCGTCAGCGTGTCGGTCCGGGCGCGCTCCTCGGACCTCGATAGCGAATCGCGAATGACGTCGAGTTCGCGGGTCTTTTCCGCAAAACCCTCTTCCAGAAGCGTCGCCCTTGTGGCGGCCCGCGCCAGCTCGTTCATGAGCTGAGCGACCAGCGCCTTGGGATCGACACCGGCCTTGCCCTGGTCCGCCACCTGGCTGATGACCTGCATCTGCGAATGGTTGTCAGCGATCGCGGTCGCCAGAAATTCCCTCGCCGTCCCCATGAGAGCCTGCAGCCGCTCGGACGTGTCGATCACCGCGGCACTGACCTGGGGTGCGACGTAGGTCTCGAACAGGTCCTGATTGGTTCGGGCGTCGAAGGGACGATTGTGGTCGATCAACAGATCGATCGCATTGCGCAGATCGTCATGGCTGCCGGCGAAATACTGGAACCAGACAGCAAAATTAGCCGGGGTCGGCGCAATCCGCTGTTCAGCCATGCTGCGCATCGCTCGTCCGGCGATGGAGGCCGCATAGTCGTAATCGGGATCGTCGAAGCTCGAATCCATCGTGGTCATGCGGTCCTGTCAGGCCGCAAATTGGCAGCGAGCCCTTAATCGCGCCCCAACACGGGCCTCGTAGTTATGCGGAGGCGCGGGCATAGTTCCAGATCGCGGCAAGCCATTGACCCGTTACGGACTTTTATGGCCTAGTCCGCCGTCTTGAGCCGGCCGAACCCACGAAAACCCCAACGATTCCATGACCTCCGAACGCTATAACGCCCGCGACGCCGAACCGCGCTGGCAACGCCTCTGGGACCAGCAGGCGATCTTCGTCTCCAAGAACGACGATTCGCGGCCGAAATATTATGTGCTCGAGATGTTCCCCTACCCGTCCGGGCGCATCCATATCGGCCATGTCCGGAATTATACGCTCGGCGACGTGCTGGCCCGCTTCATGCGCGCCAAGGGGTTCAACGTGCTGCACCCGATGGGCTGGGACGCCTTCGGCCTGCCGGCCGAGAATGCTGCGATCGAGCGCAAGGTCGCGCCGAAAGCCTGGACCTACGACAACATCGCCGCAATGAAGAAGCAGCTCCGCTCGATCGGGCTGTCGCTGGACTGGTCGCGCGAATTCGCGACCTGCGATCCCAGCTATTACAAGCATCAGCAGAAGATGTTCCTGGACATGCTCAGCGCGGGCCTCGCCGAGCGCGAGAAGCGCAAGCTCAACTGGGATCCGGTCGACATGACCGTGCTCGCCAACGAGCAGGTGATCGACGGCCGCGGCTGGCGCTCCGGTGCCATCGTCGAGCAGCGCGAGATGAGCCAGTGGGTCTTCAAGATCACGAAGTACTCTCAGGAGCTGCTGTCGGCGCTTGATGGGCTCGATCGCTGGCCCGACAAGGTGCGGCTGATGCAGCGCAACTGGATCGGCCGCTCGGAAGGCCTGCTGGTCCGCTTTGCGCTGGATGCGGCGACGACGCCGGCCGGAGAGAGTGAGCTGAAGATCTTCACGACGCGCCCGGACACGCTGTTCGGCGCGAAGTTCATGGCGATCTCGGCGGATCATCCACTGGCTCAAGCAGCCGCCGCGAAGAACCCGAAACTCGCGGAATTCATCGCGGACATCAAGAAGATCGGCACCGCGCAGTCGATCATCGACACCGCGGAGAAGCAGGGTTTCGACACCGGCATCCGCGCGGTGCACCCGTTCGACCCGAATTGGAAGCTGCCGGTCTATGTCGCGAATTTCGTGCTGATGGAATACGGCACCGGCGCGATCTTCGGCTGTCCGGCCCACGACCAGCGCGACCTCGACTTCGTCAACAAGTACAATCTCGGCAACACGCCCGTGGTCTGCCCGGAAGGGCAGGACCCGAAGACATTCGTGATCACCGACACCGCCTATGACGGTGACGGCCGCATGATCAATTCGCGCTTCCTCGACGGCATGACCATCGAGCAGGCCAAGGACGAAGTTGCAAAACGCCTGGAAAACGAACTGCGCGGCAACGCGCCGGTCGGCGAGCGGCAGGTGAACTTCCGCCTGCGCGACTGGGGCATTTCCCGCCAGCGCTATTGGGGCTGCCCGATTCCGGTCATCCATTGTCCGAAGTGCGACGTGGTCCCGGTGCCGGACGCCGACCTGCCGGTGGTGCTGCCGGAGGATGTGAGCTTCGACAAGCCAGGCAACGCGTTGGATCATCATCCGACGTGGAAGCACGTCACCTGCCCGAAATGCGGGGGCAAGGCGCAGCGCGAAACCGATACCATGGACACCTTCGTGGATTCGTCCTGGTATTTTGCGCGCTTCACCGATCCCTGGAACGAGAACGCGCCGACGACGCCCGCTGTGGCCAACCGGATGCTGCCGGTCGACCAGTATATCGGCGGCGTCGAGCACGCGATCCTGCATCTGCTGTACAGCCGCTTCTTCACCCGCGCGATGAAAGCGACCGGGCACATCGCACTGGACGAGCCGTTCGCCGGCATGTTCACGCAGGGCATGGTGGTGCACGAGACCTACCAGAAGGCCGACGGCACTTATGTGCAGCCGGCCGAGGTCAAGGTCGAGGTCGGCGGCAACGAACGCCGCGCCACGCTGCTCACGACTGGCGAAGACATCCAGATCGGCCCGATCGAGAAGATGTCGAAGTCGAAAAAGAACACGGTCGACCCCGACGACATCATCGAGACCTACGGCGCCGACGTCGCCCGCTGGTTCATGCTGTCGGACTCCCCGCCCGACCGCGACGTGATCTGGAGCGATGAGCGCGTCCAGGGCGCCTCGCGCTTCGTGCAGCGGCTGTGGCGGCTGGTGAACGATTCCGTCGAGTTCGGCAAGGGCGCGCCGACG
>NZ_JALBGZ010000571.1:0-4065 GCF_023006515.1 Bradyrhizobium sp. PRIMUS42 | reverse complement strand
GGTCGTGCCGCGGATCGTGATGGCTCACGAGGTTCGCCCGCCCTGCCATCCCGTCACGCGCCGGCGCCCGCGGGTCACGCGCCTAAAGCGGACGAGTGAGGCGGGTGCCCGTCAGGCCGTCTTGATGTAGTCGCGCAGGGCTTCCTGCTCGGACTCGTATTCCTGCACCCGGCGCTTGACGATGTCGCCGATCGAGATCAGCCCGACCACCTTGCCGTTGTCGATCACGGGCAGATGGCGGAACTTGCCGGTGGTCATCGTCTCCATCAGTTCGGCGACCGTGTCGGTCTCCTTGCAGGTCACGACCTTGCGGGTCATGACCTGAGCGACCGGCTCCTCCAGCACGCCGGCGCCGCGCTCGCCGAGCACGCGGACGATGTCGCGCTCCGACAGGATGCCTTCGAGCCGGCTCTGGTTCATCACCAGCACCGCGCCGATCTTCTTGTCGGCCAGCAGCTTGACCGCGGCAGCCAGCTTCGCGTCGGGCTCGACGCTCATGATCTGGTGGCCCTTGGTATTGAGAATGGAACGTACCGTCATTGTCGCCTCCCTGAATCGGATCCGTCCGCCTTCGGGCGGGTCCGGACTTGTTCGTCGAGTCTTCAACTAACAGTTTCAGCGCCGGTTTCACGCTCGTGCGCTTTACGAAGCGCGGCCTCTATAGGCTTGTCGCTTCGGAACATTCTTCACGCAAATGATGGATGAATTCGGGCCGGGCCGCAAGCGCCGCTTCAAATACGGTCTGAAACGTCCTGTGATGACGCATCCGCAGCATCGCTTCGCACGCGCGGCACGGGATCGAACAGGGTGAACAGCAACAGGCCGGCAAAGAAGCCGCCGATATGCGCCTGCCAGGCGACGCTCGTAGTCTCGGAATCCACCCCAATCGCGCCGACGCCGAAGATGATGTTGACGCCGAACCACACCGCCAGGAAGCCGACCACCCGTCCGTCGCGCAGCGCGCGCGACAGCGGCAGTGCCGGAACCTTCGCAGCGGTATCGGCGTCCGAACGGTTGAACGACAGGAAGCTGCCGCGGACGAAGGCGAAGCGGATTGCAGCTGCCATTGCGCCGGACACCGAGGCCGAGGCGCCGATCATCGGCGCCACCGCGTGCTCATGGGTGACGAGATGGGCGAGCGCGCCGGCCGCCGCCGTCACCGCGAGAAACAGGAAGAACCTGATCGCGCCAAAGCGCCGCGCCAGCGCGCTGCCGAACGGCAGCAGCCACAGCACGTTGAAGCCGAGATGGGTCAGATTGGCGTGCAGCAGCGAATAGGTGACGAAGGTCCAGACCTTGGCGCCGGTGCCGCCGGGAATCTCCAGATTGAGCAGCGAAGAATCGTAGCGCTTCGGGATGAAGCCGAAGACGTCGATGGTCCAGTTCTCGATCTCCGGCGGCAGCAGCACCCGCAGATGGATCACAGCCAGGAGGACGATATAGGCGGTCAGCGCCGTGGGCAGCGTCAGGACCGGCTCGCGCGGAGCCTCCTCGATGACCGCCGGCACCTCCGCTTGAGGATTTTGCCGAGGTCCTTGCGGCGGAAAATCTTGAGAGGAATCCAAGGCAGCTTCGCTTTCAGCGCGACCGGGGCAACAGGCTTGCAGATAGTCGCCTTTGCCAGCCTTGCGCAAGTGCACAAAACGAAAAGGGAGCGGGATGTTTCGTTTGGTCCGGATAGGGAGCCAGGCCCCGGCTCTGCGGCGCATCATGATTGGACGATGCTTCGCATCGCCAAGGAAGTGCTGCGCCGCGTGCGGGGCACGAGAGCCGGCCGACAAGGTCTCCTGTCCCGGACAAGGCGCGGCACGAAGTGACGCGTCGCAGAGCCGGGACCCAGACGTGCCAGATACTTGCTGCTGCGTGGGCCCCCGGCTCTGCAGCGCATCACGATTGGACGATGCTCCGCATCGTCAAGGAAGTGCTGCGTTGCGTCCGGGGCACGAGAGCTTGTGCCTGAAAAAGGAAAAGGCAGGGCCCTGGGAAAGCCCTGCCTGTCCGTGTCGGCCTTTCCGGTACCGGAGGAATGAAGGTGTATCCCCACCCCTCCCCGCGGCCCGTGACCAAACTGTTTGACGCCCTGTGTACAGGCCCCGCCGAGAACCTGGATGAAAGCGGCGAGGCTTGCGACTGCGGCCACCATAGCAGCGGGGCGCGAGGTGCAAAGCGCATAGTTAACTTAACGTTAACGACGCAAAGACGGCCTTAAGGGAGGTAAAAACGCGCCTGCGGCATGGACGCTGCAAATCCCCTCCTGCACAACAACACAAGGGATCGCGGGTGCACTGAAGTGGGACAGGTCTGTCCCTTCGAGGTTGCACCCCGGGGTAAGCGTTCAGACATGAAACATCCGTCGAGCCGCGCGTTCTTCGCGTATTGGGACCAGAAGCGCGGCACTGCACGGGCCCCCGACAGGGCCGACATCGATCCGGCCGCGGTGCGCGGCCTGCTCGGCGACATCTTCGTGCTGTCCTGCGAGCCGAACCTCGGCTTCCCGTTCCGCGTCGCCGGCACGCGGGTCTGCGCGCTGGCGGGGTGTGACCTCAAGGACCAGAGCTTTGCGGCGCTGTTCGATGATGCAAGCCGCAGCGAGGTCGAGGAGATCACGACCATCGTCGCCGACGAAGCGTTAGGCGCGATCGCCGGCGTCACGGCCGCGCGCGAGGACGGCAGCAAGGCCTATCTCGAGCTGTTGCTGCTGCCGTTCAACGCCCGCCCGCATACGCCGGTGAGCGTGACGGGCGTGCTCGCGCCGTTCGACGATGAGTGCGGCGCGCTTTCAGCCTTCACCCTCACCTCCTGGCGCTATTTGCACCAGCCGGAGAAGCTCTTGCCGCGCGCGATCCGCAAATTGCAGATCGCACGCGGGCTGATGGTGTATGAGGGGCTGAGATAATCTCCGCCGCCCGCGCGCAGCATCGCGCGAGACGAGTTCGCCGCGTGACACATCAACGCGCGCGAATGACCGTTTTTGCCGGATCTGCGTCATTCCTGATGTCGTTGCCAAGCGTTAGCTTCCGCCTCGCGTGAAGCAACGAGGATCGGGTGACATCATCATGGTATGGCGCATTCTGGCGTTATGCGGCGTCGGCTGCGTGGCATTGCTGGCGGCGATCGGCGGAACCTGGTTGTTCCTGCTGCCGGGATCGCCGGCTCGGGGAACCGCCCCTGCGATCTCCAAAGACGAGACCGCGGCGAGCCTTGCGGCGCTGAAGCCGCCAAAACGCAAGCGTCCCCTGATCGCCATCGTCGGCATCAACGACATGAGCGAGACCACCGATTATCTCATGCCATACGGCATCCTCGCGCGCGCCGATGTCGCCGACGTCCTCACATTGGCGACGCAGCCTGGACCCGTCGCACTCTATCCCGCGCTGAAAGTGCAGCCGCACGCGACCATCGCCGAGTTCGATGCCGAGCATCCCGACGGCGCCGATTACGTCATCGTGCCAGCGATGAGCCGAGAGGACGATGAGCTGGCCTTGCAGTGGATCAAGAGCCAGGCCGGCAAGGGCGCGATCGTCATCGGCGTCTGCGTCGGCGCCAAGGTCGTTGCCAACACCGGGCTGCTCGACGGCCGGCAGGCCACCACGCACTGGTATTCCGTGCGCGATCTGCAAAAGCATGCCGCGATCCGCTATGTCGCGGACCGCAGGCTGGTGGTCGACCGTAGCGTCGCGACAACGACCGGCATCACCGCGTCCATGCCGATGGCCCTGACCCTGGTCGAGGCCATCGCCGGCCGCGCCAAGGCGGAGGCGGTTGCCCGCGAGATCGGTCTTGCGCAGTGGGATGCGCGCCATCGCAGCGAGGCGTTCCAGTTCACACGCCCCTTCGCGCTGACGGCGATCGCCAACACGCTCGCATTCTGGAACCGCGAGCAACTCGGAATCGCGCTGACGCCTGGCATCGACGAGGTGTCGCTCGCGCTTGTAGCCGATGCGTGGTCGCGCACCTATCGCTCGCGAGCCCTCACCTTCGCGGCCACGGCAGAGGCGCAGACGAGCCGCAGCGGTCTTCGCATCCTGCCGGACAAGGTCGCAGCCGATTGGCCGGCCAAGCAGA
>NZ_JALBGZ010000570.1:0-4068 GCF_023006515.1 Bradyrhizobium sp. PRIMUS42 | reverse complement strand
CTGTTCCGCTCCTCCAGCGCGCTGGCCTCGGCCTACGGCATCTCCGTCACCGGGACCATGGTGGTCACGGCGATGATGGGCTTCGTGGTGATCTGGAAGGTCTGGCGGTGGCGGTCGCGGCCGGCGCGGGGGCCGTTTTCGGAGGCGAGCTGTTAGCGGCCGGATGGGATTTCGGCGCAGGTGCCGCCGCGGCGGGCTTGGGCTTGTCCCTCGCGGGTTCTTTTCCGGCGCTCTTGCCCGCGTCCTTGCCAGTATCTTTGGCCGGTTTCTTCGCGGTGTCCTTGCTCGGGGCGCCAGCCGCTCCTTTGCTCGCCCCCGTGGCTGCGTCCTTCGAACTGTCCTTGCCGGTTCCCTTGTTGGCCTCCTTGGACGAGCCCTTTGCCGCGTCCTTGGCGGCGGGCTTTGCGGTGTTCTTCGCAGCGTCCTTGGCGGTATCCTTGGCGGTCTCCGCCGTCGTCTCATTGGACTTGGCCAGGGCGGCGCAGCCGACCGAGAGCCCTGCCATCAGGCACACGATCAGACCGGAGGATCGCCAAGCGGCGCGAGGGAATGAGGTCACGGGTTTTGTCGCCCCGAATCAGTCAAGTGGCTCAAGATCTAGCTGTATTTGATTGAATATGCGGACAAAATACCAACAGCCGCTTACCGCGGGCCGATTTGCACCACCACCGCGGCAAAATCGCGGCCTAAACGGTGCGTCACACGGAAGCGGGCCTTTTACCGGCGGGATAGACCCGATATGAATGGCGCTTGCTCGAGAGATAGCCGCGTACGGAGGAAGTCCATGGCAGCCAAGACGAAATTCCGGGGGTCGTTCACCGCCTTGGTCACGCCGTTCAAGAACGGCTCGCTGGATGAGGCGGCATTCCGCTCCCTCGTCAACTGGCAGATTTCAGAGGGCACCAACGGCCTGGTCCCGGTTGGCACCACCGGCGAGAGCCCGACCCTCAGCCATGACGAGCACAAGAAGGTGGTCGAATGGTGCATCGCCGAGGCCAAGGGCCGCGTGCCTGTCATCGCGGGCGCCGGCTCCAACTCGACCAAGGAGGCGATCGAGCTCTCCCAGCACGCCGAGAAGGCAGGCGCGGAGGCCGTGCTGGTCGTGACGCCCTATTACAACAAGCCGACGCAAGAAGGCATGTACCAGCACTTCAAGGCGATCAACGACGCGATCGGGATTCCGATCATCATCTACAACATCCCGCCGCGCTCGGTGATCGACATGTCGGTCGACACCATGAAGCGGCTGTGGGAGCTGAAGAACATCGCCGGCGTCAAGGACGCCACCGCCAGCATGGTGCGCGTGTCGCAGCAGCGCGCGGCGATGGGCGAGGAATTCAACCAGCTCTCCGGCGAGGACGCCACCATTCTCGGCTACATGGCCCATGGCGGCCACGGCTGCATCTCCGTCACCTCGAACGTGGCGCCGCGCCTGTGCTCGGAGTTCCACGTTGCCTGGCAGAAGGGCGATCATGCCACCGCCTTGAAGCTGCACGACAAGCTGATGCCGCTGCACAACAACCTCTTCATCGAGAGCAATCCGGCGCCGATCAAGTATGCGATGTCACTGCTCGGCAAGCTGGACGAGACGCTGCGGCTGCCGATGGTGCCGGTTTCCGAGCCGACCCGCGTTGCGGTCCGTAGCGCCATGGTGCACGCTGGCCTGATCAACTGACGCGCTGGCATCGGGGGCCGTTCATGAGCGTCGAGGAAAAGGGCACACGCATGCTCAAGGAATTCCGCGAATTCGCCATGAAGGGCAACGTCGTCGATCTCGCGGTCGGCGTCATCATAGGCGCGGCCTTCGGTGCCATCGTCACGTCGCTGGTCGGTGACATCATCATGCCGATCATCGGCGCGGTCACCGGCGGCCTCGACTTCTCGAACTATTTTGCCCCCTTGTCGAAGGCGGTCACAGCCACCAACTTAGCTGATGCGAAAAAGCAAGGCGCTGTACTTGCTTATGGCAGCTTCCTGACGCTGACGATCAACTTCATCATCGTCGCCTTCGTGCTGTTCCTGGTGATCCGCGCCATCAACACCTTGAAGCGCAAGGAGGAGGCGGCGCCGGCCGCGCCCCCGAAGCCGTCGGCCGAGGTCGAACTGCTGACCGAGATCCGTGATCTCCTCAAGAAGTGACGCGCGCGCTTCATCCGAACTGTTAGCTTACGCGCACATCTCGATCAGGTTTGCCTGTCATGGCCGATAAAAACGAACGTCCAATCAAGGTCATGGCGGAGAATCGCAAGGCCCGGTTCAACTATGCGATCGAGGACACGATCGAGGCCGGCATTGCGCTGACCGGCACCGAAGTCAAGTCGATCCGCAACGGCAAGAGCACGATTGCGGAATCCTACGCCGATTCCAAGGACGGCGAGATCTGGCTGATCAACGCCACCATTCCCGAATATCTCCAGGGCAACCGTTTCAATCACGAGCCCAAGCGGCCGCGAAAGCTGCTGCTGCATCGCCGGCAGATCAACAAGCTGATGGGCGCGGTCGACCGCGAGGGCATGACGCTGATCCCGCTCAAGCTCTATTTCAACGAGCGTGGGCGCGCCAAGCTTCAGCTGGCGGTGGCAAAGGGCAAAAAGCTGCACGACAAGCGCGAGACCGAGAAGAAGCGCGATTGGAGCCGGGAGAAGGGGCGCCTGATGCGGGCGAGGGGCTGACGAGATGACCCAGCGGAACCTGCTCGAGGTCGATTGGACCCGGATTCCAGCGCCCGAAGATGATGGCGGCGCCGCGCATCTGACGGGCATGACACTGCCCTCGCTCGGCCTGCTCGCAACCGACGACACGTCAGTCACGCTGTCGGCGCTGCGCGGCCGCACCGTTGTGTTCGCGTATCCGCGCACGGGCGAGCCCGGCAAGATCGCGCTGGTCGACGATTGGGACATGATCCCGGGTGCGCGCGGTTGCACGCCGCAGACTTGTGCGTTTCGCGATCTGTTCGCCGAGCTGAAGGCCGCCGGTGCCGCCCACGTGTTCGGCCTCTCGACACAAAGCAACGAATACCAGACCGAGATGGCCTCACGGCTGCATCTGCCATTCCCGGTGCTGTCGGACGAGAAGCTGGCGCTGACGCGCGCGTTGAAGCTGCCGACGATGGAGGTCGCGGGCCTGACGCTGATCAAGCGCCTCGCGCTCATCGTCGACGATGCCAGGATCACGCACGTGCTCTATCCCGTGTTCCCGCCTGACCGGAACGCCGGCGACGTCCTGGACTGGCTGAAGGCCAATCCAGCAAAGGCCGACTAATCGAGATCCGCCTTCACCTTCGCGAACACCGACCGGAACATGTCCGCCGTCAGCACGCCCGTGTTCGTGTTGTAGCGCGAGCAGTGATAGCTGTCGTAGAGCTTGAACGCGCCGGCCTGATGCACGGCGCCATGGCCGAAGGGGGCTTGAGAGGCCTTCAGCTTCAACGGCTTGAGCACGCTGTCGTGCGCAATTCGCCCGAGCGCGATGATCGCGCGCAGCTTCGGCATCGTCTCGAGATTCGCGACCAGAAACTGCCGGCAGGTGTTGATCTCGACCGGCAGCGGCTTGTTCTGCGGCGGAACGCAATGCACTGCATTGGCGATCCGGCAGTCGATCAGCTTCAGGCCGTCATCGGGACGCGCCTGATAGGTGCCCTTGGCAAACCCGTATTCGAGCAAGGTGGCGTAGAGCAGGTCGCCGGCATAGTCGCCGGTGAACGGCCGTCCCGTGCGGTTGGCGCCCTGCATCCCCGGCGCGAGGCCGACGATCAAAAGGCGCGCCTTGATGTCGCCGAAGGGCGCTACCGGCGCATTGTGCCACAACGGCTCACGCGCCCGATTCGCCTCGCGAAAGGCGACCAGACGCGGACAGAGCGGACAATCGCGGTCGGGAACGACGGTGGAAGGCTGGCGGCTTGACCGGGCCGCCTCACTCCTCGAAGTCGTCATCGCCCCTCGGCGCCATCGTGGTTGCGCGCTGGAGGAATTGGGGGGCGTGGTGGCGTTCGCCACGCTCACCGCGGTCACGCGGGGCGGGGCGTTCGGACGGATCGCGGCCGAGCTTGGATTGCAGCTCGACGAGGTC
>NZ_JALBGZ010000056.1:0-17154 GCF_023006515.1 Bradyrhizobium sp. PRIMUS42 | reverse complement strand
TCCGATACGGAGGCGCCGATCGATCTGATTGCGCCGTTCGAAGAGCGTAAGACTGCCCCTCACCCGCATCCCGCAGCACCTCCGCTGGCCCAGCCGCGGCCGGCTCAGGCGCCAGCGGTCCAGAGCCAGACCACCAACCCGATTCAGACGGCTTCCCCGCGCAACCAGACTCAACTGCTGGCGACGATGCGCAACGCCATCGACGAGAACCGCATCGACATCTTCCTCCAGCCGATGGTGACGCTGCCGCAGCGCAAGGTGCGGTTCTACGAAGCGGTGACGCGCCTGCGCGATGAGCGCGACCAGCTGATCGCAGCCGAGGAGTTCATCAGCATCGCGGAGGCTTCCGGGCTGATCGGGCGCATCGACAACATGGTGATGCTGCGCTGTGTGCAGGTGCTGCGGCGCCTGATGGTGCGCAACAAGGACGTCGGCGTGTTCTGCAACGTCGCGGCTTCCACGCTCGGCAATTCCACCACCTTCGCACAATGCCTCGACTTCCTCGAAGCCAACCGGGCGCTGGCGCCTTCGCTGGTGCTGGAGTTCAAGCAATCGACATTCCGCAATCTCGGCCCGGCCGAGACCGAGAATCTCGCGGCGCTCGCCCAGCGCGGCTTCCGTTTCTCGATCGACCATGTCACGGATCTCAGGATCGAACCGCGCGAGCTGGCCGACCGCGGGGTGCGCTTCATCAAGGTGCCGGCCACGCTGCTGCTCGACCCCAGGCAGGCCTCGGCCTCGGACATCCACCCCTCCGACCTCTCCGATCTGCTGGGCCGCTTCGGCATCGACCTGATCGCCGAAAGGATCGAAGGCGAGCGCGCGGTCGTCGACCTGCTCGACTATGACGTGCGGTTCGGCCAGGGCTTCCTGTTCGCGCCGCCCCGGCCATTGCGGCCGGAGGGGGCATCTGCTACCGGCGGGGCCGCGCCGAACCAGGCGCAGGACATTCAGGGATCCAATGGCTCCGCTCCCCCCAGCCAAGGCACGACATCTGGCGCGACTTCAGCCGCAATTCCGGCACAACGCATCACCGGCAACGCGGCGCTCGCGCGCCGCATCTAACGGGCCGCGCGCATCATGACCACGCTACATTTCGCCGAAAGCCTGCGCGAACTCGTGGGTGGCGTCGATGTCGTGCTCAGCGACATCTGGGGCGTGGTCCACAACGGCCTCGAATCCTTCCCCGAGGCCTGCGAGGCGCTGCACACCTATCGCAGCCGCGGCGGTACGGTGATCCTGATCACCAACGCACCGCGGCCAGCCGACTCGGTGCAGCGGCAATTGCGCAAGCTCGGCGTGGCCGACGAGACCTATGACGCGATCGTGTCTTCGGGCGACCTGACGCGGCTCTATGTCGCCGATCATCCCGGCCGCAAGATGTTCTGGCTCGGCCCCGAGCGCGACAACTCGATCTATCGCGGCCTCGACGCAACAACCGCGCCGCTGGAGGAAGCCGATTACATCGTCTGCACCGGCCTTTATGACGACGAGACCGAGACGGCGGAAGATTATCGCGGCATGATGCTGAAGGCGCGCGAGCGCAAGCTGACGCTAGTCTGCGCCAACCCCGATATCGTGGTGGAACGCGGCGACCGGCTGATCTATTGCGCCGGCGCCATTGCGGAGCTCTATCGCGAGCTCGGCGGCGAAGTGATCTTCTACGGCAAGCCGCATCGCCCGATCTATGAGCGCGCGATGGCGCTGGCCGGTGAACGCCAGGGTCATCCGATCGACCGGAAAAAGGTGCTGGCGATCGGCGATTCCGTCCGCACCGACTTAACCGGCGCGCGCGAATTCGGCATCGATTGCCTGTTCGTGACCCGCGGCATCCATGCCGAGGAGTTCGAGGGCCTCGACCAGCTCGACCCGACATCGGTGATGGAATTGTTCGGCCACCCGCCAAAGGCGCTGATGCGCGAATTGAAGTGGTGACGATCTAGCCGTCATCCCGGGATGGTCCGAAGGACCAGACCCGGGATCTCGAGATTCCGGGCTCGGTGCTCGCGCACCGCCCCGGAATGACGAACCCAACGCAAAAAGCCCGGGACCAGCCCGGGCTTTTCCGAATTCACCTGATGGCTTCGAAGCGCCTTACGCGCTCGCCATGTCCGGGAAGACCGCCTCGATCTTGGTCTTCAACGTCGCCGCGTTGAACGGCTTGACGATGTAGTTGTTCACGCCAGCCTTCTTGGCGGCGATCACGTTCTCGGTCTTGGATTCCGCCGTGATCATGATGAAGGGCGTGGTGGCGAGGTTCGGATCCGCGCGCACTTCGCGCAGCAGGTCGTAACCCGTCATCGGCTCCATGTTCCAGTCGGAGATCACGAGCCCGTACTTCTTGCCGCGCATCTTGTTCAGCGCTGCCGAACCGTCGCTGGCATCGTCGATGTTCTCGAAGCCAAGCTGCTTCAGCAGATTCCTGATGATACGGATCATGGTGCTATAGTCATCCACCACCAGAACCGGCATCGACAAATCAACCGCCATCTCGACTCCCCCAACGCAAACCAGGAATATTACGATCGGACCTGCCAGGGCCGGAGCCCGGCGGTTCCACACTCAAGGACTAGCACCAAGGCGTTAAACAGCCCGTTAATTGGGGACGCCCCCCAAGGACTGAAATCGTGTTCGGTCCGGCCGCCCCCTCCCGCTTGACTTCATCCGGCCGGTCGCGCCACGGTCCCGGCCGGTCCTGCCGGTTCGAGAATTCCCCTGATGGCTCCGCATTTTACCGTTATCCGCGACACCACGCCGACCTCCGCTATTCCAAGGGGTGCCGTGGTCGCCATGGGCAATTTCGACGGGGTTCATCTCGGCCATCGCGCCGTGATCGCCGCAGCCCTCGAAATGGGCCGGGTGCAGGGCCGCCCCGCGCTGGCGCTGACCTTCGAGCCGCATCCGCGGCGGTTTTTCAGCCCCAACACCCCGCAATTCCGTCTGACGGACGAGCCGGCCAAGCTGCGGCTTCTGGCCGGCACCGGGCTGGCAGGCGCCGTGGTCATGACCTTCGACAAGGCGCGCGCCGGGACCAGTGCGCAAGATTTCATTCACCATGACCTGATCGGGCGCCTTGGCGTCAGCGGCATCGCCGTCGGCTACGACTTCCATTTCGGCAAAGGACGCGTCGGCTCGCCGAGCCTGCTGGTCAACGAGGCGCCCCGGCTCGGCATCGAGGTCGATGTGCAGCCGCATGTCGATATCGACGAGCGGCCGGTGTCCTCCAGCGCCATCCGGATCGCGCTCGCCGAGGGCCAACTGGAGGAGGCGACCACCATGCTGGGCGCGCCCTGGTTCGTCACCGGTGAGGTCATTCACGGCGAGAAGCGCGGCCGCGATCTCGGCTATCCCACGGCCAACATCCGCCTGGATGCCAATTGCGGCCTGAAGCACGGCATCTACGCCGTGCGGGTCGGCCGCGGCGCCGAGCGGTTGGACGGCGTGGCGAGCTTCGGCCGCCGTCCGACCTTTGATAATGGCGCCCCACTGCTCGAGATATTCCTGTTCGACTTCAAAGGCGACCTTTACGGGCAGCTCCTCGACTGCGCCTTCGTCGGCTTCATCCGCGAGGAGTTGAAATTCGACAGCCTCGACGCCCTGATCCGCCAGATGGACGACGATTCCGCCCGCGCCCGCTCTATGCTGGCCGCGGCCCCGGACGCGTTTCCGATGCTGGGCGTGATCGATTGAGCTTGAAACCCGGCCTCCCCCAACCTTTGCGCTTCCCCCGTCCCCCTGCTATGGAAAGCCCATGTTTTCGCGGCGCATCATAGGGATTAGCGGCCCGGCTTCCGCCTGAGCCCAAGGGCTCGGCGCAAGACCGGGATTTTGTCGTTTCACCCCGCGATTCCGCATCGCCATTCGTTTCCCGCGCCCTTCCGAGCCAGTCAGCCTCATGTCCGAAAAGCCGCAAAAGTCCCAAAAGTCTGAAGCCAAAGACTATTCGAAGACCCTGTTCCTGCCGCAGACGGATTTCCCGATGCGCGCCGGCCTGCCGCAGCGCGAGCCGGAAATCCTCAAGCGCTGGTACGACATCGGCCTCTACGAGAAGCTGCGCGAGAGTGCGAAGGGCCGCGCCAAGTTCGTGCTGCATGACGGCCCGCCCTACGCCAATGGCAACATCCATATCGGCACGGCGCTGAACAAGATCCTGAAGGACCTCGTCACCAAGAGCCAGCAGATGCTCGGCTTCGATTCCAACTACGTGCCGGGCTGGGACTGCCACGGCCTGCCGATCGAATGGAAGGTCGAGGAAGAGCACTATCGCAAGAAGGGCAAGCAGAAGCCCGACTTCCGCGACAGTACCGCGATGATCGATTTCCGCCGGGAATGCCGCGCCTACGCCACGCATTGGCTCGGCGTGCAACGTGAAGAGTTCAAGCGCCTCGGCGTCATCGGCGACTGGGACCATCCCTACGCCACCATGAGCTATCCGGCCGAAGCCCAGATCGCGCGCGAACTGATGAAGTTCGCCGCCAACGGCACGCTCTATCGCGGCTCCAAGCCGGTGATGTGGAGCGTGGTCGAGAAGACGGCACTCGCCGAAGCCGAGGTCGAGTACGAGGACTACACCTCCGATACCGTGTGGGTGAAATTCCCGGTCACCTCCCCCGCGCATGGCGCGCTTGCTGCCGCAAGCGTCGTGATCTGGACCACCACGCCCTGGACGCTGCCCGGCAACCGCGCCATCTCGTTCTCGCCGAAGATCGCCTACGGCCTGTACAAGGTGACGGACGCGCCCGCAGACAATTGGACCAAGACCGGCGATCTCCTGATCCTCGCCGACGCGCTCGCTGAAGAGGTCTTCAAGCAGGCGCGCGTGACGGCCTATGAAAAGGTCCGCGACATCCCCGGCGACACCATGGACGCGATCGAATGCGCGCATCCGCTGAAGGGCCTTGCCGGCGGCTATGACTTCATCGTGCCGCTATTGCCCGGCGACCACGTCACCGACGACACCGGCACCGGCTTCGTGCACACCGCGCCCGGCCATGGCCGCGAGGACTTCGACGCCTGGATGGCGCAGGCGCGCGATCTCGATGCGCGCGGCATCAACACGGCGATCCCGTATACCGTCGACGAGAACGGTGGCTACACCGATCATGCGCCGGGCTTTACCGGCAAGCGCGTCATCAACGACAAGGGCGAGAAGGGCGACGCCAACGAGGGCGTGATCAAGGCGCTCGTCGAAAGGGGCATGCTGCTCGCGCGCGGCCGGCTCAAGCATCAATATCCGCACTCCTGGCGCTCCAAGAAGCCGGTGATCTTCCGCAATACACCGCAATGGTTCATTGCGATGGACAAGGATGTGGCGGTGAGCGGCAAGGCAAAGAGGGGCGACACGCTGCGCGCCCGCGCGTTGCACGCGATCTCGGTAACGCAATGGGTGCCGCCGTCGGGCGAAAACCGCATCAACGGCATGATCGAGGCGCGCCCGGACTGGGTGATCTCTCGCCAGCGCGCCTGGGGCGTACCGATCGCCGTATTCGTGCGCGAGAAGGGCGACGGCTCAGCCGAGGTTCTCCAGGACGAGGCGGTGAACGCGCGTATCGGAGAGGCCTTCGAGAAGGAAGGCGCCGACGCCTGGTATGCGACAGGCGCCCGTGAGCGCTTCCTGGGCCCGTGCGCGAGCGAGGATTGGCAGAAGGTCGACGACATCCTCGACGTCTGGTTCGATTCCGGCTCGACGCACGCTTTCGTGCTCGAAGACCCCGTGCATTTCCCGGGGCTGTCAGGCATCAAGCGCAAGGTCGACGGCGGCACCGACACCGTGATGTATCTGGAAGGCTCGGACCAGCATCGCGGCTGGTTCCACTCCTCGCTGCTGGAAAGCTGCGGCACCCGCGGACGCGCGCCCTACGACATCGTGCTGACCCACGGCTTCACTCAGGCCGAGGACGGCCGCAAGATGTCGAAGTCGCTCGGCAACACCATCGAGCCGCAGGCCGTCATCAAGGAATCCGGCGCCGACATCCTCCGGCTCTGGGTCGCCTCCTGCGACTACACCGACGACCAGCGCATCGGCCCCGAGATCCTGAAGAACACGGTCGAGACCTATCGCAAGCTGCGCAACACCGTGCGCTGGATGCTCGGCACGCTGCATCATTACAAGCCGGCCGACGCAGTCGCGCCGGCCGAGATGCCCGAGCTCGAGCGGCTGATGCTGCACGAGCTCGCAGGTCGCGCCGCCGCCGTCGACAAGGCCTATCGTGAGTTCGACTTCAAGACAGTGGTCGCGATCCTGTCTGCGTTCCTGAACAGCGAGCTATCGGCGTTCTATTTCGATATCCGCAAGGACACGCTGTATTGCGATCCGCCGTCCTCGCTGACGCGCAAGGCGGCGCTGACGACGATCGATCTGCTGTGCGCCTCGATCCTGAAATGGCTGGCGCCGATCCTCAGTTTCACCGCGGAGGAAGGCTGGCGCATGTACCGGCCCGAGGCCGAACCGTCGGTGCATCTGACACTGTTCCCGGCCGATCTCGAAGGCTTGCGCGACGACAAGCTCGCCGCGAAATGGGAGACGATCCGCAACGTCCGCCGCGTCGTCACCGGCGCGCTCGAGCTCGAACGCGCCGCCAAGAACATCGGCTCGTCGCTGGAGGCATCGCCGGTGATCTATGTCGCCGACCGCGACATGCTGGCGACGCTGTTCGACGTTGATCTCGCCGAGATCTGCATCACCTCGAATTACGAGGTGCGTGAGGGCGAGGCGCCGGCAGCTGCGTTCCGTCTCGATGCGGTGCCCGGTGTCGCGGTCGTGGTGGAGAAGGCGGTCGGCACCAAATGCGCTCGCTCCTGGAAGATCTCCCCGATGGTCGGCGACGACGCTGAATACCCCGACGTCACCCCGCGCGACGCGAAGGCGCTGCGCGAATGGAAGGCGTTGGGGGTAGCGGTCTGATCCCCATGACCCCGCTCGGCGCTGGCATCTTCGCGGCAATGGTCACGCTCGTGGCCGACCAGGCCTCAAAGCTGTGGCTGCTGAACGTGTTCGACCTCGCCCGTCGCGGCGCGGTGAAGGTGACGCCGTTCTTCGACCTGGTGCTGGCCTGGAACATCGGCATCAGCTTCGGCTGGCTCCAGAACGACAGCCAGGCGGCGCAGCTGGCGCTGATGGCGGTCAAGGTCCTCGCCGTGGTCGCGCTGGCAATCTGGATGGCCCGCTCGCACACCCTTCTCGCCACGGTCGCACTGGGCCTGATCATCGGCGGCGCCATCGGCAATAGCATCGACCGACTGGCTTATGGCGCGGTGGTCGATTTCGCCCTGTTCCACATCGAGATCGGCGGAAATACCTATAATTGGTATGTGTTTAACCTCGCGGACGTGGCCATCGTTGCTGGGGTCGCAGCCCTATTGTATGATTCCTTCCTGGGGGTACCCGCCGCAAAAGCGCCCTGATCCCGGCCGATACGGACCGGCAGGTGGAACCCGGCTTTTGCGAGGGTTAGGCCGCGTTTGAGCGGCAATCTGCCACAATATGGAACAGGTACAGTAATGCGCAGCTCGAAGACCAGCGGTTCGATGGTTCGAGACCCCCAATGGGGGTTCTGGCGGGCGTTGAAATTGTCCGCTGTCGCGCTCGGCATCGGTCTCGTCATGTCGGCTGGCGCGGCTCGCGCCGGTGACGACGACGATGAAGATGACGGGATGACCTTCGAAGAGAAGATCATCGACAATCTGATGTCCGGCATCGGCGCCAAGAGCATGGAAAAGCCCGGCATCGAGTACCGCGAGCGCTCGCCGCTGGTCGTGCCACCCAAGCTGGACCTGCCGCCCCCCGCGACCCAGGCCAAGAATGCCCCGAACTGGCCCAAGGACCCCGAGGAAAAGCGCCGCAAGGAAGCCATCGCCGCGCGCAAGAAGGCGACCAAGGAAACGGAGAACTGGCAGGCCGCCCGCCCCCTGACGCCCGCCGAGATGAAGGCCGGTCAGGTCGCCGCGGCGCCCCGGACGAGCAACGACCCGATCCAGCCGGGCACCAACGGCAATCCGTCGCTCAGTCCCGCCGAGCTCGGCTTCTCCGGTGGTCTGTGGAACATGATGAAGGGCGGCAACAGCGCCGAAGAGAAGAAATTCACCAGCGAGCCGCCGCGCCAGTCGCTGGTCGAGCCGCCCCCGGGCTATCAGACACCGTCGCCGAATTACTCCTATGGCGCCGGACAGGACAAAACGCGGCGGACTTATTTCGACATCATGTCGGGCAAGGACAAGGAACAATAGCGTTCCTGTCCTGCCGCGTTGTTCTGCAGAAGCGAACCGAGTGCCGGCGGGCCCATGTCCGCCCGATGCCGGTCATGATTGCTTATCAGTAACTTGCCACCGCGTTGAGTTCTCTGCTTCGTGACGCGAAGCCTCAGCCGCACGGTGTACCATACCGTGCCTCCGAGCCGGACATCCGGACCTCGGCCCTTGATAAGGATCATGATGTCCGTAAACCGATCGGCTGCCTGCCTCCTTGCCGCGCTGCTTTCGACCAGTGTCCTGACAGCCGGTGGGGCCCTTGCCCAGACCACGGTGACGTCGGCCCCGCCCGCCAGCTTCACGCTCGGCAATGGCATGCAGGTCGTGGTGATCCCCGATCACCGCACGCCCGTCGTCACGGAGATGATCTGGTACAAGGTCGGCTCGGCCGACGAGACGCCGGGCAAGTCCGGCCTCGCCCACTTCCTCGAGCACCTGATGTTCAAGGGCACCTCGAAGCACCCCGTCGGCGAATTCTCCCAGACCGTGCTCCGCGTCGGCGGCAACGAGAACGCCTCGACCTCGGTCGACTACACCAACTACTACCAGCGCGTGCCGAAAGAGCAGCTGCCGACCATGATGGAGTTCGAGGCCGACCGCATGACCGGCCTCATCCTCAAGGACGAGAACGTGCTGCCCGAGCGCGACGGTGCGGTCACGCTGGTTGCCGTGACCGGCCTGATCTGGCTTCAATCCTTCCTGACGGCTTGAAGCCACGCTTCGCTGGAAACGAAAGCGCTTATTGCGCGCCGGAGCCGCCCTGCACGATCTTCTCGTTCAGCTTCTGGTCCACGGTGTCGACCGTGCGGTCGATCTCGGCATTGGGCACGCCGAGCTGATGCGAGATCAGCTTCACCAGCAGGTCGACGCGCTCGATGAAGGGCGCGCCGCTCGCGACCGCGCGCGCCGCCGATGACGGCTTGAGCAGGCTTTCGGCGGCCTTGGCGTATTTCGCGAACGGCACCTGGTCCTGCGGATCGGCGCCGAGGCGGCGCGCGATGGCGTCGACATGGTCGTAGATCGTCTGTGAGCGCTGGAGGTCACCATGCACGGCTTCGCGGATCGACTGCGGCTCGCTCGGCGTGATGCAGCGGTAATTGCCCGTCAGCAGCATCGACCATTTCGCCAGTGGCACGAACAGAGAATCGAACACCTTCAGCTTCACCGGCACGTCGTGGCCGTCGAGCGTCACCGCGTCGATGTCGGATTCGAGTTCGCGCAGCACCTTGTTGTGCTTCTCGTCTGCGAAGACCGACGCCTTGAAGTTGGTGGGCAGGCCGACATGCAGCACGTTGGCGGCTTCTTCCGGCGGACGGAATGCCTGGGGGTCTGGTGAGCACAGCGTCACGAGGCCCGGCTCGAACCGCTCCCACACCTGCGCATTGGTGTAGGCCTCTTCGAGATCCATGTCGGCGAGCGCCGGGATCCGCTTCAGATAGGGCAGCGGCGGCATGTTCATGATCGACAGGCACGGCAGCTTCGCCGCGGCGATCTTGACCATGAGAACGCGCACGGTGTGGTTGGTGTATTGCGGCTCCTGCATCGCCAGACCGACCAGATCGTAGCGGGAGAGATCGACATTGGCCGGGGTCACGGCGTCGAGCTTGCCGGGCAGGTTGCGCGAGAAGATCGCCCGGTGCGCCGCCTCGTCACGCAATTTGATGCGCACCTCGGTACCTTCGCGGTTGATCAGCTCCGCAGTCTTGGCGCGGCAGACCAAGGTCACGTTGTGCCCCGCCATCAGCAGCTTCGTGCCCAGCAGGGAGCCGTAAGAAGCCCCCAGAATCAATATGTTGCGCGCCATGCTCCGTCCCTTTGACAATGTGTGCGATTTTGAGTCCCGGCCGTCATCCGCGGGCGAGTTGCCGGCATGTAAAGCGAAGTGCGCGGGGATGGCAACTGGGATAATGCATACAAGATGCTGCCGATATTCCCGCTTCGTTCGCGCGTGAGCCGCGAGCACCGCCGCTGCAGGGAAAGACCGTCATCCATGGGACGGGATCAGCAAGAGGATGCTCCGCCTGCGCGGTGAGGCTATTCGTATCAGCCGAAATTCGAAAAGATGGCATTTGTTGCGCGGCCCCAGCGCAAACCGCGTGACCACGAGTTCGGTATCGACGGGGCGACAAGCAGCCGGATTCTCGCGAGATCGTGATCAGCGGCAAGTACACTGTCGTCATGAAAATTCATGAGGATGCTGAGACGTTTGTGCCTCCTCCGTCATCAAGCGCGATCCAAATTTTACTCATTCGGTTGCAACAAAAAACTACAACTCCGAACCGCGAAAATGGCAGTATGGCGTGGGGCCCTAACCAACTATCAGCACTGGAGCTGCAGCGTGACGATTGAGGTGAGCCGGGTTGGATTTCGTATCCGCACCGGCTCGTTTGCCGACCGACAATTTCGTCTAGCGCTCCGCTGAAAGTGCAGCCGGCAAGTCTGGGGAATCCAAGCCCTGATAATTCAAGTCTTGGTATTCGCTGACTGCGCCGTCGGGGGACTGACATGGAATGTGATCATTGGCCTCACGGCTCGTGCGATGGCGCGGGTGCGAGCCTGGCACGCTTGCGCCACCGCGCGTCCGAATTTTTCGATAGCCTGTCCGTCGCAGATCTGGCGCGAGAGACGTCCAGGCATCTGTGGGTTTCGGACTGGTTGAGGGTCGCAGACGACTACCGGATATCCGCCGAATCCGGGCGAAGGGACGAGTCAGCCCCGATTGCCCTGGAAGCGTGGCTGTGCTCGCTGACGGCGCTCGAAGTCGCGCGAAGTGTGTCTTGTCCGGGAGATCTCGCGGATGGCGACCTCACGGACAGGCTCGATATCGGCCTGCGGGGCTTGGAGGATGAGGTCGGTCCGGCGATCCAGAATGTGAAAATAGACGGCCTCGATCAAGGGCCGTTGACCGGCCTCTTCCGGCCGGCGTTCCATCAGGGGCCTTCCCCCGTCCTGATCTGCATCGCCGACGAGGAGGTCGCCCTGAGCGAGATGATGAGCAGATTGTCGCCGGCCCTCTGCCGCCGGAACATATCGCTTCTGATCGTTCATGCGGGCAACTCGTCCATCCGTCGCCCCCTCAGGCCGGAGCATATGCTTGCATGCTGGCTCGACTATCTCGGGGCTCGCCCGGACGTCGATTCGCGACGGATTGCAGTCTATGGCGAAGGAGTAGGCGCCAGTCATGCGTCCCGCCTTGCCCTGTCGGATCGCAGGATCGCTGCCGCAGTGTGCGACGGCGGCATCGCGACACCGATCATGCGCCGGGCATGGCTACGTCGGAAGAGTGGCGTCGAGCAGGCCGCGACCCCGCCGGATTGGCTGCTGCCGTCGCGTCGCATACCTTGCCCGCTTCTCGTGGTCGTCGGGAGTCGCTCGATGGTGTGGGAAGAGGACGCGCTCGCGCTGCAAACCGGCTATCAGCAGGCCGGAGCGGACTGTTCGACGGTCGTGCCGAACTGCATCCCACATCCACTGGGCGAGGTCGAGAATTTCGTGGCTGTCGACGATTTCATTCTCGAATGGCTCGACAGCAAGCTGGGAGCCGGCCGCCAGCTGGATTCCGTCACCTACCTGTAGCAGCGTCAGCGGCGCATCGGCGGGTCACGACGCGTCGATTGCCAGCAACCGGGCAGCCAGCCGGGCGTTCTTGGCAATTTTCGCAAGCGCGGCGTTCAACTCAGCCAGGGACTTCTCGTCGAACTCGTTGAACATGGTCGAGTTCAAGGCAAGCTTCCTCTTCGACAGCTTCTCGATTTCCGTCGTCGCCTTCGCCGTCAGCGACATCAGGACGAAGCGTGCGTCGTCCGCTGCCGGCCGGCGCGATAGAAAGCCGCTCTTTTCGAGGCTCTTGGTCTGGTTCGTCACGAAGGCCGGGTGAACGCGCAGCTTGTTCGCAATCTCGATTCCAGCGACGCCTCGGCCTTCGTCCAGTTCCGTGATCGCCATCAGGATCAGCCATTGCGGCTCGGTGATGCCCAACAGGCGGGCCCAGCTGGTGTGGATGTCTTCCAGCTGGGCGTGAATTTCGACGACGTTCCAGATGAAGTCTGTAATCGCCCGGTCGAGCTTCTTCTCGATCATGCGTCCCCCCGCTTGCCTTCATTGTTTTTTTGTTTTTGTCCCTGATCGCTCTTTAACGGGATATTGGCGAGCCGTCTTCAAGATCGTGCGCGGAACCCTTCATTCGGGAAATGATGGCAGCGCTTTAATGCTTGCAAAAAACAATTAATCAAGTTACGTCATCAGTACTCAGAATTTGCTGCTCTTGACCACTGTCAATGGATGGCGATGTGAGACCTCCAAGAAAGCCCTCGGGATGCCCCCTGAGGGCTTTTTCTTTTGTTGCAGCTACTTGTACCGTGCGCCTCCTCCCCTGTTGCGCGCCGGCAACATCCCCTTCTGAACTTGCGCTTCACTAAATCAATGAATTGAGGTGATTGTTTTTATAAACTATATGTGAGGTCACGACGGAGGGGGGGCACCTCACTGTCGTTTCAGTCCGGACCTTCAGTGCGGACCTGAATTGAACGGAAATTGAGAGGGTCAAGCGGCCTCCACCGAGGAGCCGAGCCCCCTGAACCGACCTGGAGGTTTACTAATGAAGTTGACGAAGACACTCTTTCTCGGCTCGGCTGCCGGCCTGATGGCCGCCTCCGGGGCGTTCGCAGCCGATCTTCCCGTGAAGGCCAAGGCCGTCGAATACGTGAAGATCTGCTCGCTGTACGGCGCCGGTTTCTACTACATCCCGGGCACCGACACCTGCATCAAGCTCGGTGGTTACGTGCGCGCCGACGCCGTGCTCGGCTCCAACACGGACTTCAATCCGAACCTGAGCGGTACGGCCGGTGCTCGCAACCGGATGATGAACTACTACACCTTCCGCGCTCGTGAAAACCTCAACATCGACACCCGCACCGCGACCGAGTACGGCGTGGTCCGCACCTATTTCGATGCGGTCTTCACCTGGACGAGCGGCAACTATACCCCCACCGGTTCGGCAACGGGCGCCACCCAGTACAGCGGTACGCTCGGTCTGAACGCCGCGGGCACCGCCCTCGTCGGTTCGAATGGCAGCGGCAACATCAACGGCACCGACGGCAACACCTCGGGCGGTGCGCTCGGCGTGTACTACGCCTTCATCCAGTTCGCCGGCTTCACCATGGGTAAGGCCGTGTCGCAGTTCGACGCGCCCTGGACCAACTATCCCGGCAACCTCACCGACAACCTCGTCGGCGGCAGCGGCACGGTCACTGGTGTCAACCAGTTCACCTACACCGCCGACTTCGGTCAGGGCGTGACGGCGTCGTTCTCGGCTGAAGACGTCTCGGCCTACTATCAGGCCGGCAACGTCAACATGACCGGCGCGACCGTGGGCGGCATGATCGGCGGCTCGTACGGCACCAACGCCATCGGCGGCACCCGTTCGCCGAACCTGGTTGCTCAGGTGCGCGTCGACCAGGCCTGGGGCCTCTTCCAGGCGTCGGTGGCGGCGCATGACAACCACGTCGGTTATTATGGGGCGAACGAGGCCACCGGCCACCCCGATGACAAGTGGGGCTGGGCAGTGCAGCTCGCTCTGTCGATCAAGAATATCCCGACCGGCGCGGGTGACACGATCAACATCCAGGGCGTCTACACCGACGGTGCGACACGCTATAACTTCCAGAACCTGGCGGGCAGCAGCTACGCGCTGTACGGCAGCTCGGGCATTGCTGGCGCGTACGGCAGCCTCGGCTTCGCCAGCGCTCCCGACACGGTGTTCGTGACCGGCGGCTCGCAGGAAACCGTCAAGACCTGGGGCTTCCGTGGCGCTTACACCCACAACTGGGATCCCTCCTGGAACTCCTCGCTCTACGGTGCCTACGCTCAGGCCCAGTTCGGTACCCTGGCCAAGACCACCCTCTGCGGCGCCGGCGGTGCTGGCGGCGTGTTCGGCGGCCTGGCAGGTGTGACGGGTTGTAACCCGGACTTCGCGATCGGCCAGCTGGGTGTCGTCACCCGTTGGACCCCGGTCAAGAACCTGACGTTCTCGGCTGACGTCTCCTGGACCCATCTCGACCAGAAGTACTCCGGTACGGTTGGTCTCGTCCCGAACGTCACGACCGCCAAGCCGACCGCGGTTTACCAGCTGAAGGATCAGGACTCGGTCGCCATGATCCTCCGCGCTCAGCGCAACTGGTAAGATCTGTCGAGACATCCTAACGACACCCGGCGGGCAACCGCCGGGTGTTTTTTTGTGCGCGGGTTTTAGGTGATATCCGCTCCGTAGCCCGGGTGAGCGCAGCGATACCCGGGACGTCAGTTGCGGGGATCCCGGATGTCGCTGCGCTCATCCGGGCTACGCACCTTGCTGTGTCGCCTCTGTCAATTCTCCGCCCCGAAAGTATTCCACTTTATCGAAATTCGATTTTGCGTATGTGTCGCCCATCCCGGCTCATCCGAGAGGGGCGATCTCGTGTCGTCACGCATCGCGCGCCGGGCTTGCGGTGGACGCGGCAGCGTCGGTACGCGAGGCGTGGCCGGGCGGGCACTTGAGGGTGGAGCGACGAAGCAAAGCTCGGGCGAACAAGCCGCGAGGCTGCGAAGGCGTTTCTGTGAGTCGCGCTACGCGTCACAAATTCGATATCGTAGGGTGGGCAAAAGCGTAGCGTGCCCGCCATGCTTGCACCGAGATTGACCAGGTGGGCACGGCGCTATGCGCCTTTGCCCCACCCTACGACACTGCAGCAGCCACACACGCGGTGTCATCGCCCGCTCCAGTGCGCAATTGCGCACAAGGCGGGGAACGACAGTGTCGCTTGGAGAACGAGCTATCGCCTCACATTTCGTCATTGCGAGGAGCCCGCGACAATACTGCGAAGCAAATTTGTGCTGGCGACGAGCAATCCAGAATCCCTCCGTGGAAAGACTCAGGATTGCTTCGCTGCGCTCGCAATGACGACGTTGAGAGAGGGGCCCATCTCACCGCGCACCACCGCGTCGCCTTCGCGATCCCGGCTCAGCGCCGCAACGCCAGAAGCAAATTCACGCGCATCGTCGGGGCGCGCGTCAGCCCTGGCTCGCTATCCGCGCGCGGTCGAGATGCTCTTCGATCTTCGGGCGGTCGCGAGTGCGCTCGAAACTGGTGCACAGAAGTTCCGTCTCCTCGAGCGAGACAGGAGCGCGATACAGCCGGCACATGAATTCGGCGCTTGCGCGTCCCTTGCCAGTGCCCGGTCCGCGCTCGGCGAGAAACATGCAGTCCCGGCAGACGCTGGCATCAAGCCGCTGATGAGCTGCGTCGAGATGATTGAGGACCTCGCGGAGCGAGTCGCGCAGCCTGACGCATTCGTCGCTCCCGAGCGCCGTGACCGCATTCACCACGTGATTGATCGGGTCGTGCTGGCTCAAGCATTTCTCGCCCTGGGCGGTGACGTGCAGGACGACGGAACGCTTGTCCTCATGCGACGGCTTCCGCACCAGGAACGACCTGCTCTCCAGCGTCTTCACGATCTGCGATGCAGTCGCTCTGGTTGCGCCGATGAAGCCCGCGAGCGCGGACGGCGTGCGCGAAAACCTGTTCGCGCGACCGAGAAAACGCAGCGCCATCCATTCCCGATCACGCAGTCCATGCTGATTGCCTTCGAAATACCAAGCCCTCGCCGCCTGAACCAGCAGCTCGACGGCTTCTCGCGCCAATGGCATGAATCTACCTCGTCCCCGGAACTTCGTCTGCGGCGCCCCGAAGCCGCGCTGCGTCCTGGCTCACGAATCCGCCGAGAGACGCCGGACGGCTGAAGGTGTCCGATGAGCAAATCGTGTCCAGCTCTAGCGTCGTCGTCGCACGGGAGCCCGAATTGCCGCCGCCAGCAGACGATGGATCGGAGTAGTTCAACCGAAGCCCCTAAAGTTCAAGTCACGAGCAGACGTTTCTTGTATTCAACCGAAACGATGAATGAGCTTCTCAACAAAATCAAGTCAAGACACTCGCGGGATGGATGTCGTTGCAATCGAATGTAACGTTCAAGACAATCCCGCTCGTCGGAACACATGATGGTGAAGCAATACGTTTCGCGACGAGCAACATGCACGCAACTATGCGACGGTTTGATTGCATTGCGCGTTATTGTCTGTCGTTGATGCAAGTTGATCGAAGCTTGTGCATGACGGCGACGTATACCGCCAAGTCATCCACAACTTGTACGTTCGGTCGGGGAATGGTCGAGGGAACTCACAGGAATTGCCCGCGTTGGTTGTTGCGACTGTAGACCTCGAATCGCCCCTTCGATCGTCACCGTGCGATCCTGTCACCCGAACGGTGGATGTGCGGACAATCGAAATCAGTGGCGGCTATGCGCGTGCATGCGCTGGAAGCGTGGCGCGCATGCACAATCGTCTGTCGATAACGAGGAGCGATGCGCGACGGCTAGGCCCCTCCATCTGCTAGTCGCCCCTGAGCATGTCCCGGAGCTCGCGGAACGGATCGGCGCTCGGAGGAGCCGAAGTATCTTGCCGCATCGCGCCGTAGATTCTCGGAACGATGTCGACCGCCTGGTCGAGGCTCGAATCACGTCCCGATTGATACCCGCCCATCAGGCGAAGGTCGCGCGTGTCCTCGTATTTGGCGATCATGGTGCGCAGCTTGCTCACCAATTCGCGCTCCTCGGGGTCCCAGACGTTGTGGGCGAGGCGGGAGACCGAGGCCAGAACGTCGACGGCCGGATAGCGCGCCTGGTCGGCGATGTGCCTGGAGAGCACGATGTGCCCGTCGAGCGTGCTGCGGATGGTGTCGGCGATCGGCTCGTTGTGATCGTCGCCGTCGACCAGCACGGAGAAGATCCCGGTGATCGTGCCGGTGCCTTCCTCGCCGGGGCCGGCGCGTTCCAACAGGCGCGGCAGGTCGGTGAAGACCGTCGGCGCGTAGCCGCG
>NZ_JALBGZ010000569.1:0-4076 GCF_023006515.1 Bradyrhizobium sp. PRIMUS42 | reverse complement strand
CCGACGACGCGGCGATCGTCGTCATAGGCGAGCAGGCCGCTGCCGCCGTCCCCGGGCACGGTCGCGATCCAGGCATTACGGAAATGGTCGCGGAAGATCGCGCCTTCGATGCGGCGCGTCGCCTGCATCGTGACCGCGAGCGCAAGCTGGTGCGCGGCGCGGCTGAGGTCATCACGACAGGACGTGATGTTGACGGCGCCTGCGATGCGGCCGGCCTGGTCGAACAGCGGCGTCACCGCACAGGAGAAGATGCCCCATTGCTCGCGAAAATGCTCGTCGCGATGAACCAGGATCGGCTTCTGCTCCGCAAGGCAGGTGCCGAGCCCGTTGGTGCCTTCATGGGCCTCCGAAAAATTCGAGCCGGTATAGACCTTCCAGCGCAGGAAGATCTCGGTGTCGGCCTCGCCCGGCAGGCGGCTGAACAGCATGGTCGCGTTGGCATCAGCGAGATTGACGCAATAGCCGGCCTCCCGCAGCACGCGGGCGAGATCCTCGAGCTCGGACGTCGCGAGCCGGATCGTCTCCTCCATGGGCTGGGCAACGTGCCGGACCTCGGCTGCGGTCAGCGTCTGTGGCGGGCCCAGGCGGGCGGGATCGAGCTTGTGGCTGATCAGGGAGCGCCGCCAGGAATTGGCAATGCGCGAGGACGCATCGATGTCGGCCACATGATTGGCGACGGACAAGACCCGGGCGACATGGTTCGAGGCCGACAGGCTGGCCATCGCGGACGTCTCCACCCTGTATTATTGTGCAAAGTCTGGCAGCACGGGCGGGGATGTCAATCGGGAACCGGGAGCGGATGGCGCAGTACGCCGTCTCTTCTCGTCATTCCGGGGCGATGCGAAGCATCGAACCCGGAATCTCGAGATTCCGGGTTCGCGCTGCGCGCGCCCCGGAATGACAGCCTCATCTATTGCTGCACTGCCCTCACCAGGTATCGATGCACGGCCGCTTCTTCCCCGCCCTGGCGGGCGGCTTCGGCACGGACCGCAAGCCCGCCATGATCCAGCGCCGCGTCTCGGCGGGGTCGATGACGTTGTCGATCTCGAACACCGAGGCGATCGAGACGGCCTTGCCGTTGGCATAGAGCTCGGCGACCTTGTTGCGGTAATAGGTCTCGCGCTCCTCGGGGTCCGCGATCGCCTCCATCTCCTTGCGGAAGCCGAGGCGGACATAGCCTTCCAGGCCCATGCCGCCGAACTCGCCGGTCGGCCAGGCCGCGGTGAAGAACGAGGCATGGAAGCCGCCGCCGATCATCGACTGCGCGCCGAGCCCATAGCCCTTGCGCAGCACGATGCCAAACAGCGGCACGGTGAGGCTCGCGCCCGTTACGAACATGCGCGAGACGTGGCGCACGATCGCGGTCTTCTCGGCCTCCGGGCCGACCATGAAACCGGGCGTATCGCAGAGCGAGACGACCGGCAGATCGAAGGCATCGCAAAGCTGGAGGAAGCGCGCGGCCTTGTCGCCGGCATCGGCATCGATGGCGCCGCCGAGATGGCGCGGGTTGTTGGCGATCAGGCCGAACGGCTTGCCCTCGATGCGGATCAGCGCGGTGATCATACCGACGCCGTAGTCGCGGCGCAGCTCCAGCACGGAATCCTTATCGGCGACGAGATCGATCACGCTGCGGATGTCGTAGACACGCAGGCGGTTCTCGGGGATGGCGCGGCGGAGCAGGCGCTGGTCCGCGGCTTGCCACTCCGTCACCGCACCCTGGAAATAGGACAGGTACTTTTGCGCGACGCGCGTCGCCTCCTCCTCGTCCTCGACAAGGATGTCGATAACGCCATTCGGTGACTGGAACGAGACCGGGCCGACCTCGGCCGGGTGGTACACGCCAAGGCCGCCGCCCTCGATCATGGCGGGGCCGCCCATGCCGATCGAGGCGTTCTTGGTCGCGATGATCACGTCGCAGCAGCCGAGCATCGCGGCATTGCCGGCAAAGCAATAGCCGGAGACGACGCCGATCACAGGCACAAGGCCGGAGAGCCTTGCGAACTGCACGAAGGACGGGCCGTCTAGCCCGGTCATGCCGAGCCGGTCGGTGTCGCCGGGCCGGCCACCGCCGCCCTCGGCGTAGAACACCAGCGGCACGCGCCAATCTTCCGCCAATGTCAGCATGCGGTCGATCTTCTTGTGGTTCATGTGGCCCTGCGTGCCCGCGAGCACGGTGTAGTCGTAGGCCACGACGATGCAGCGCGCGCCCTCCGGGCCGAAATTCTCCGCATTGACGGTGGCAACGCCCATAACGAGGCCGTCGGCCGGTGTGTTCTTGATGAGATCATCGAGCTTGCGGCGACGCCGCTGCGCCGCGATGGCGAGGCCGCCATATTCCATGAACGAGCCTTCGTCGACGAGCTGGGCAACGTTCTCGCGCGCGGTGCGCTGGTTGGTGTTGCGGCGTCGCTCGACCGAGGACGGGCGGTTCGCATCCAGCGTATTGGCCTGACGCGCGATCAGCTCGGCGAGATCGGGACGGATGTGATCGAGATCGATATCGGCTTCCGCGGCCGTGCTGTCGGCCGCAACGTCGAGCGGCTCGAGATACATGATGGCCTCGCCATGCAGCAGCGTGGCACCGTCGCCGGCGGCGAGCTTCATGACCCGGCCGCCCTGCTCGGCCATGACGAGATGCTCCATCTTCATGGACTCGATCACGGCGAGCTGCTGGCCGGGGCGCACGACTTCACCTTCCTTCACCTGGATGGTGACGATGGTTCCCTGCAAGGGCGCCGCGACCATCACCGCGCCTTCCGGCACGATTTGCGCAATTTGCGCCTCCGCGCTGTGGCCACCGCTTCGCTCGGTCGCGGCGAAGTAGAGCGGCTTGGCCGCGCCGTCGGCCGCGTCGACGAGCTTGGCAATGTTGCGGTCGATGAAATCGGTCGCGATGCGGTTGGTCCTGAAATCGGGATGCGCGAGCACGGCCTGAAGGAAGGCGATGTTGGTGACGACGCCGTCGATCCGGAACTCACGCAAGGCGCGCGAGGCCTTGGCGACGACGTCATGCCAGGCTTCGGCCGGCGTATGCACGATGACCTTCGCCAGCAGCGAGTCGAAGGCGGCGCTGGTCTTGTAGCCGGCATAGCCGAAACTATCGACACGGACACCGGGCCCCGACGGCGGCTCGAACAATGCGAGCACGCCGCCGGTCGGATGCGTCGCGCCCGTCTCGTCCAGCGTTTCCATGTTGACGCGAAGCTGCATGGCATGGCCGCGCGGCTTCGGGATCGAGCCTTGCGCAAGGTCGAGCGAGGCCAGCGTGCTGCCCGCAGCAACCGCGAGCTGGGCGCGGACGAGATCGAGCCCGAGCACCTCTTCGGTGACGGTGTGCTCGACCTGCAGCCGCGGATTGGCCTCGATGAAGGCAAAACTGTCCTCGGCGGTACCGTCGACCAGGAATTCGAAGGTGCCGAGATTGTCGTAAGAGGCCGCCGTCGCAAGCTGCCTCGCCGCCTCGATGATGCGGCCGCGCAAGGGATCGCTCAGCGAGGGGCTCGGCGCGACCTCGATCAGCTTCTGGTGCCGGCGCTGGATGGTGCATTCGCGCTCCCAGAGATGCGAGATCGCGCCGTGCTTGTCGCCGATGATCTGCACCTCGATATGGCGCGCCTGCCGGATCAGCCGCTCGGCATAGACGCCGTCGAAGCCGAAGGCGGCTTTTGCTTCCGACTGGCAGCGCGCATGGGCCTCCGCGAGATCGGCCGCGCTCTCCACCACGCGCATGCCGCGGCCGCCGCCGCCGGCCATCGCCTTGATGACAATGGCCGCGTTGCTGCCGAGCGAGGTGAAGAACGCCGTGATCTCCTCGAGGCTCGACGGCCCGCTGGTGCCGGCGATGATGGGGACGCCGCAGCGCTTTGCCAGTTGCCGTGCCGCGACCTTGTCACCGAACAGCTCTAGCGCGGCCGGTTTCGGGCCGACGAAAGTGAGGCCCGCATCGACGCAGGCTCTCGCGAACGCCGCGTTCTCGCTGAGGAAGCCATAGCCGGGATGCACGGCATCGCAGCCGGCGCTCTTCGCCGCCGTCACCACCGCCTCGATGTCGAGATAGGCCCGGGCGCCGCGGCCGG
>NZ_JALBGZ010000568.1:0-4094 GCF_023006515.1 Bradyrhizobium sp. PRIMUS42 | reverse complement strand
GCCACTGGCCGTGACGTCGCCCGACTGGACGCCATGCGTGACCACGGGCCGATCGGCCGCGCGCGAGAGAGAAGGCATTGCGATCGAGCCGAGCGCTCCGGCGCCGGTGGCGAGGAAGCGGCGGCGGGAGAATTTCAAGTTCATGAAAATTCGCTCCGACCCCGAGCTGGCAGGAAAGTCCGTCATTCCGGGCGCGATGCTTCGCATCGCCCCGGAATGACGGAAGCTATATTGAGACAATGTGACGCAGCGATTACACGGGCAAGCCTTTAAGCGTTGCCGGCGGCCCTGAATTGCGCGCCTGCGCGCTGCAGGTTCTGCGGCAGGCTGAACAGCACCGCCTTGCGGTCGGCGACGGCGGCGTGGAATTGATCCAGCGCGATGTTGAAGGCGGTGAGCGCGGCTTCCTCGATCGCGCCGTGATCGAAGCAGCGCAGCGTGTCGCGCAGGATGTCGTCGGCCTCGGCCTGCATCTGGTCGAGCTCTTCGGTCGTCTCGCACTTGCGGGCCGCCGCGATCATGTCCAGCAGACGTTCGCGCAGATGGCTGTTGTTGTCGCGCTCGTCCTTCTTCAGATAGCCCGCGAACCAGGCGCCGATCGAGCCCATGGCCGAGAGCGCCATCAGGCTCCACCAGATGTAATCGCTGTATTTGTCGAGGAAGGTCTTCTCCTCGCCGTCGACGAAGGCGGCGGCGCCGGGATGCACCGGGATCACCGCATCCTTGTCGGTGTCGGGCGTTTCGATTTTCGCTGCGAGCGGGAATTCCGTCACCAGTTGTTGGCGCACGGCGAACAGCTGGCGCGTGAACGCTGCGATGGTGGTTTCGGAGACGCCTTTGCGCGCCACGACGTGGTGCGAGAAGCTGATGGTCTTGACCTCGTCCTCCGGGCGGGCGGGCGAGCCGCCATAGGTGCCGGCGGGAATCTCGGACGCTTCGTAGACCGGATGGTTTTGCGCAATCGCATCCGCCGAATCGATCGCGAGGAAGTTGGGCGCGCCGAAATCCTTGATGGAGGCGGCGATCGCGTCCGCCGTGATCTTGCTGTTGACCGGGCCGGCGGCGAGATAGATGTCGGCCTTCTGGGCCTTGATCGCCTCGGCGACTTCGTTGGCCGGGAATTGCACGATCTCGACCTTGGCGGGATCGACGCCGTATTGCTGGAGGATCACCTTGAGCAGATTGACATTGGCTTGGGTGCGGCCGACCACGCCGATGCGATGGCCGGCGAGCTGCGAGATCTTGGTGATCTTCGGGCCCCGCTTCTTGCCTTTGCCCGGTACGGACCACAGCACCACGACGTTCTTGCGCAGGGTCGCGACCGCTTGCGCGTTCTTGGGCACATCGAGGTCGCCGCGCACGATGGCGAGGTCGACCTTGCCTTCCGCAAGTGCATTGGCGCTGGCCGTGGCGCCGTCGGTCTGGATCGGCCGCAGCCGCACCTGGCTCTTGGTCTGCGTGAAGGCCTGCGTCAGTGCCTGCACGACCTTGACGTCATCGCTGTTGGCGGGACCGACCGCGATCTTCAGCGTCACCGGCCGCATCGCGAAGTAATAGCCACCGGCGAGCGCGCCGACGATCGCAAGCACGAGTGCAAGAGTCACGAGCGCCGTCTTCCGCGCCGCGGATCGCGGCGAAGGCGGAGGGGGCGCTTCGGCCAGGTCCAATCCCCCGGTCATCGATCTCCCAAACAGGCGCTTCAGGCTCAGTTTCATCTTGGCCGGCGATTTACGCCCGCAATTGTAGCAAATTTCTTGTCCGGCGGGGTTACATCTCCGTCATGGTTAGCGGATGGCGGAAATCCCCGTGTGAACCCGGGGCGCCAGGACGGTGTTAGGGTAAAGTTCCCCTGAAGGACGGAGACAACCATGGCAGAACGGCTCTCGGCGGAGGCGCGCAAGCAGGCGCTGGGCGGACTACCTGGCTGGAACGAGGTTCAGGGCCGGGATGCCATCGGGAAAACCTTTATCTTCAAGGATTTCAATGAGGCGTTCGGCTTCATGACCCGCGCCGCGATGGCCGCCGAGAAGATGGATCACCACCCCGAATGGCGCAACGTCTACAAGACGGTGGAGGTGGTGCTGTCGACCCACGACGCCGGCGGCGTCACGGCGCTCGACATCGCGCTGGCCAAGACGATGAACGCGATCGCAGGCTGAGATCGGCCGACGTCTTGCAGGGGGCGACCACATCCCCATCTTGTGATCAGCCGGGATGCGGCGATCCGCAGCCTGGCTGAACGGGGAGTTTATCGAACATGGCTGCCGAACACAGCGTCGGTTTCGAGCCGGCCGATCGGCTCGCGAAGGATCGCGAGGGCGTGCGCCGCCGCTTCTGGCGCAAGCTGAAGCGTGTCGCCGCGCATCTGCCGTTCGCAGAAGACCTGCTTGCTGCCTATTACTGTGCGTTCGATCGGCAGACGCCACGCCACGTCCAGGCCTCGCTGCTCGGGGCGATCGCTTACTTCATCCTGCCGTTCGACTTCGTCGCGGACGTGATGCCGATTCTCGGCTTCGCCGATGACGCCGCCGTGCTCGCCACCGCCATCCGCATGGTTGCCGGTCACATCACGAGCGAGCATCGCGAGGCCGCCCGCGTGGCA
Source organism: Bradyrhizobium sp. PRIMUS42 (assembly GCF_023006515.1). Lineage (NCBI taxonomy): Bacteria > Pseudomonadati > Pseudomonadota > Alphaproteobacteria > Hyphomicrobiales > Nitrobacteraceae > Bradyrhizobium > Bradyrhizobium sp. PRIMUS42. The sequence goes on along the minus strand of NZ_JALBGZ010000568.1, from coordinate 1,492 downwards.
CTGAAGCGGGGAGTGGATGAGGCGGAAGCGGCGCAGGAGGCAGTCTAACCGCACACACTGCCGTCATGTCCCGGCCTTGTCGGACGACAGTGTTTGGGTGCTGCTCGCCTCAGGCTCGTCATTGCGAGCGAAGCGAAGCAATCCAGAGTCGTTTGCGCGGTGGCAGTCTGGATTGCTTCGTCGCTTTGCTCCTCGCAACGACGGCCTTCATTTCTTCTCGGCCCCCGCCTGTGCCCGCGCCTTCTCAGCGTCCCATGCCTGGAATTGCCTGAACAACGTTTCCTTGTCCGTGTCGGACACCTGCGCCGCGGCTGGGCTCTGCTTCAAAAACGCCTCGAAGCGTTGCCGTGTCACCGGCTCGACGCCGTGTTTGTCGAGCCATTGCTGCGCCACCGGCAATCTGTTCCAGCCTGACAGGGGCGCTGCGAGCGAGACCTCCTTCCACTTGGGATGGAAGGGCGGGTTTTGCAGCGCGGGAAATTTCGTGAAGAACACATCTACGAACAGCGCGAGCTTGCGGTAGCGCTCGGTGTTGGGCGCCCAATTATAGGCCGCGAGCACTGCGGGCACCGCGATCGTGTCCACGCTCTCGCCCTCCTTGATCAGGTTCGGATAGTCCTTGGCAGTCAGCGTCGCCGGCAGATAGTCGCTCTGCAGCGGCTTCGCGTAGTCGACCTTCGCAAAATGGAAGCGGCCGTCATTGCCGAAGGTCGAGACCGATTTATATGGCTTGCCGCCGACCACGACGACGGCGTCGATCTCGCCGGCCTTCAGCTTCTCCATCGCGATGCGCTGCTCGACATAGACGAACTTCGCCTTGATCCCGAGTCGTTCGAACACGGTGAGCGCGGTGACGAAGGTGCCGCCATTGGGCAGGTCCACGCTCACAGTCTTGCCTTCGAGATCCTTCAGGGTCGCGACCGATTTCGGCGCGATCACCTGCATCTCTTCGTTGTAGAGCTTGGTCACATAGGTGAACTGCTTCTTGATGTCCTTGGCAAAACCCTTGCGTTCGAGATAGTCGAGCGTGTCGGCGCGCACGATTCCGAAATCGACGCCTTGCAGGAACAGGATGTCGGCAACGCTCTGCACCGAACCGCGGCCGACGATCGGCAGCACCCGGATCTTGTTGCCGTCGTCGAGCACCGAGGCGAGGTCGGCGCCGAATTGCACATAAGTGCCGCCGATCGTGCCGGTGATCAGCGTGACGGTGTTGGCGTTCAGCGCCTGCTTGGTCGAGGTCGAGCCGAACTGGAAGATGGCTTTCAGGCCGTCCGAGACCTTGGCCGGATCGTATTCGGCCTGTTCGGCGCGTGCCGCGAAGGCACAGATGGTCATGATGGCGGCAAGCGCCATTCCCAAAGCGTTACGCATGATGTCCTCTAACGAGTTCTAGTTCTGAAGCTGCGCGAGGCGCTGCCGCGCCTCCGCCGATCCGAGTGTCGCGGCTTTCCGGTACCAATCGCGCGCGGCGGTCGCGTCAGCGGCGATG
>NZ_JALBGZ010000567.1:0-4096 GCF_023006515.1 Bradyrhizobium sp. PRIMUS42 | reverse complement strand
ATCGATGAACTCACCGCGAATTGCCACGATTACGGCATTTCCACTTGGGATTCCGTTCGACCATTGGGCCGCACCGACGTTTCCTCCCGCGCGATGATCGTGCCGGTGGCCTCGACGATGTCGGAGAAGCAGGATTTTGCGACCTTCAGCACCGTGACGGCCGGCCCTTTGGGCGCATCGTCATCGGCAGCTCTGGCCGGATATTGACCGAGGACCAGCACGCCGGCGACGGCTGCGGGACACAGGCTTCGAACAACGGCACGGGGCAAATGACGCATCGGAAATTCCACGGGGTTCAAGCCCTTCGATCGATAGCAGATGGCAACGGGCCGGACTACGGCCGCGTTGCCCATGTCAGGATGCCACGCCGGCGCCCGCCGCCGCGGCAAGTCATTGATTAGTCGCGGGATTGGAGATCAGGTTCGCCGCCCCGGCGCGGGGCGGCGTGATTGCGGCCGTCCATGGGGTGTGGATCACGTCAAGAACGTCACGCCGGATGCCGCGGCAATGGCTGGCCGTCAGTTCGGGCGCTCGCCCAGCAGCTTGCCGGTGGAGCGATCGATCAGGTGCAGGCGCGTACAGGCCTGGCACGGCACGGAAACATGCGTGCGACCGCTCGGCTCGTCGTCAAGCCGATGCTGCACATTCATGCCGGTCCGAGGGCACCTGAAAACGATCTGACGGTCCATGCCCCGTGATATGACTCCAAGCCGGGCCTCGCGAAATTACGGATGATTACGTAGCTCCCCCGCGGGTGCCTCACGGCAGGTTCAGGAACTCCACCCAATTCGGCTTCTTGCCGGTGGGGTAGGATTTCAGCTTGGCCAGCGCCCCGCTGCTCTGGTCGATCGCATAGACCGTCATGCTGTCGGAGAGTTCGCCGACCGCGGCGAGATAGCGGCCGGAGGGATCAACGTTGAAGCCGCGCGGCTGCTTCTCGGTCGGCACGCTGCCGATCGTGGTCAGCCTGCCGCTGGTCGCGTCCACCTTGTAGGCGGTGAGCGTGTTGGTGGTGCGCTCGGAGGCATAGAGGAAGCGGCCGTCCGGGGTAATGTGGATGTCGGCGGCCCAGGGTTTGCCGGAAAACCCTTCAGGCAGCGCGGTGGTGCGCTGGATCTCGTCCCAGGCGCCGCTCTTGGCCTCATAGGTGAAGGCTGCGACGTCGCCATTCAGCTCGTGGAGGAGATAGACGAACTTGCCGCCCGGGTGAAACACGAAGTGCCGCGGCCCCGATTTCTCCGGCACCTTGTGGGCCGGCGGATCGCTCGGCGTCAGCGTGCCGGCCGTGGCATCGAACGCGAAGCTCAGCACCTGGTCGGAGCCGAGATTGGTCGCGAACGCGAAGCGGTTGTCGGGCGAGGGCAGGAAGGCATGGGCATTCAGCCCGGTCGGGATCACCTGCTTCGGCTCGCCGGCGACGCCGTTTGCAAGCAGCGGATTCAGCGCGACCTTGTTGCCGCCATAGGAGGCGCTGAACAGGAACTTGCCGCCGTGGTCGACGGCGATATTGGCCATGCTGTCGGCGAGCGGTCCGTTGCCGATATGGCTGAGCTGGCCCGTCTTGGGATCGATCGCAAAACTCACGGCGAGGTACGGCTGCGAGCGGATTCCGGCAATCAGCACGCGGTGATCGGGCGTGATCGCGAGCGGCGTCGAGGAGCCGGGCTTGTCGACGCCCTTGAAGGCGGCCGTCTGCACGGGCGTCATCTCGCCGCCGGCGGTCATCTTGAACACGCTGATGTCGTTGCTGTCGGCGTTGCCGACATAGGCGAAGGTCTCGGCCATGCCGGCGTGGACTCCAGAAATGAGAGTGAGGGCTGCGAACAGGGTGGTGGCAATCGCAGCGCGTGGCGCTTTGGATGCGATGCGTCGGGTCGGTCTCAACATGGGCTCCTCCTGAAGGCCGGGTCGCGGCATCGTCGTTTTGCCGGCGAGGATAGCGGGCGGCGCGCCACCGCACCAAATTCCAATTGGGATCGATCGATACCGAAATTGTATCGGTCGCCGCCAGGGCTACCGCACGGAAGCCGTCCGGGAGGGCAGATGCGGGCTGGACGGAGGGGCGGGCGGTCCGAGCACGGTCCAGACGGTGACCGCAACCAGGGCGGACGTCAGGATGGTCCAGGCGATGAGCCGCTTCCGCATCAGGCCGAATCCATAGGTCATGAACGTCCCGGGCATCCGAGATCGTGCACTGCAAACCGCGGCAATCCTATGAACTCGTTCACAGGCGAAAACCGGCGGCGCAATCCGAACCAATGCCGCGCCGGCGCATTGAACCGCCATGCCCCGCGAAAACGATCTCGAAGGTAAGCCCGACATGGGCGGCAAGCATGGCGGCCAGAAAGGCCAGCCCAAGCCGCCGCCGCGCCCCCATGAGGGCGAGCGCGACACCGACGTCGTGGCAAAGCGCCACACCGGTCAAACCGATCCCGCGTCGCCGCCGACCAAACAAAAATAGCCTGCACCCGCACTGGGAACGGCGGCCTCGGCTTGTCGTTACCCTGATCCCGCGGGCGGATGAATCGAACGGAGGCTGGCACGTGTTTTGGATCTATTGGAACACCGCCTGGTCGCTCATTATCAGCGGCATCATGTTCGCCACCATCGTCAGCCATCCCGACTCCGAGATCGCCGAAGTGCGTGCCGCAAAACGTTTGATGTGAGCACGTCGCTCCTGCGTCATGTTAATGCTGCGAAAGCGCGATGACGATCGTCATCGCGCTTCCGACCCGAGGCGCGGTCAGTAGTCCCAGAACGCCGGCACCCAGCGAAAGTGGTCGCCGTCGACCGCCACTCGGCCGACCGAGGGGAACGGCATGTGCGTGGCGACGAGGAGCTCTTCGCTCGCCGCCAGCTCCCGCAACAGACGTACCCGAACGCGGGCGGCCTCTTCGGGATCATGCTCGAAGCCGTTGTGCCAGTCGGGGTGGTCGAATCCGACAGTGAACACGGCATCGCCGGCGAATGTCAGCCGATCGCCGCCCGATGCGAGCCGGACCACGCTGTGCCCGGGGGTGTGACCGCCGGTGCGCGTGACCACCACGCCCGGCGCCACCTCGTGCTCGTTCTCGAAAGTGCGCAGCTGGTTGTGGTACTCCTTCGCGAACCGCTTGGCGGTCGCCCGAAGCGCATCCGGGAATCCCGGCGGCATCGAGACCTGGGAGAAATCGGGCGCCTCCCAGAACTTGACCTCGGCGGCGGCGACGTGGATCCGCAGGTCCGGACGCAGCTGGTCCCTCACCTCGTCGACGAGCAGCCCGCCGATGTGGTCCATGTGCATGTGCGTCAGCACCACGTCGGTCACCGACCCGAGTTCGATGCCGGCGGCTTCCAATCGCTTGCTCAATTGCCCGGCCCGCGGCAAGTGCAGATCCGGATCGGATCCCAGCCCGGCGTCGACGAGGATGGTCTGGCCGCCGCTGCGCACCACGACCACGTTCAGCGCCCAGTCGAACGCATCCGGCGGCAGGAACATGTCCTTCAGCCAGGCCGCGCGGACGGCCGGGTCGGCGTTGTGGGCCAGCATCGCGCCCGGCAGCGTCAGCACGCCATCGCTGATCACCATCACGTCGATCTCGCCGATCTTCAGCGCATAGCGCGACGGGACCAGCTCTTCGGGGCGTGATGTCGCGGGATATGAAGTGTTATGCAGGTTCATGTTGATCTCCTGTTTCATGAGAAGGCTCCCGGCTGGTTGATTGAGCAGACCGCGCCGCCGGGGACGCGCGGCCGTCATGGCTCGAGACGTCTAGAGAGCGGTGACGCGCTCCGGATCGGCGGACGCGAGCGCGGCGGCGCGCTCCGCCTTTGGCGGATAGATCCAGACCGTGTTGATCTCCTGCTTGGTCTTCTTGGCGATGTCGCCGACCATCTCGACCTTGCGCTCCCAGCCGCGCGTGAACAGCGCGCCGGCGCCGCCGAGATCGAGGCAAGTCACGTACGCCTTCTGATGATAGGGCCGGGTCACAAGGCCGAGCAGCTCGGCCGCGGCATTGTTGCCGGCGAAGGCGCCCATCCGTGTCGCGTGCTGGCACGACATCAGCGCGTAATTGCCGAATCTCTTCCGGCAAAGGCCGCCAGCCCTTCCCGAACG
>NZ_JALBGZ010000566.1:0-4122 GCF_023006515.1 Bradyrhizobium sp. PRIMUS42 | reverse complement strand
CCGGCGAGCAGCGGGCCGAACGCGACGGCAAATCCGAGGAACGCGACGAGCCAGCCGCAGGCGGCGACGTGCAACAACACATCGCTATGCGCGGGCAACGCCACGGCGGCAACGCGGGCCAGAGCCGCGATGACGATCGCAGCATAGATTCCCTGGATCGCCGGCGAAGCCGTCAACGCCTGGCCGGTATGGCCGAGGCTCGCGCGGGTCATCACTGCGAGCGTCATGGTTCCCGCCGCACCCGTCATCCAGGCGTGGATGCCGGCGCTTGGTGGCAGCGTTCCGAGAACCGCCAGGGCGTGCAGGATGAAGCCGAACGGCACGAAGACGTAGCCGACATGCAGGATCACCAGCAGCCGCTCACGGAAGGTGCGATCGCCGGCCCAGCGCGCAAGCCGCACCAGATGCAGCCCGCCGACCAGCGCCATCAAAACACCGGTGACGGCATTCAACGGTGCTACGACCCACGAGATGAGCGCGAGCGCACTCAATCCGATCACGGCGCCATCGAAGCGCCCGAACGGCACCGGCAGACGGCCAGAATTGAACTTGACCAGCCAGTTGCGGGTGAAGCTCGGAATGATGCGGCCGCCGATCAGCGCGATCAGAAGCACGACCACACCGATGCCGACCCGGATGCTGACATCGGCCGCGCCCTGGTAATGCGCCTCGAGATGAAAAGCGACATTGCCGGCGAGCAGAACGGACACCAGCACCACGACGGGCAGGTTGCGCCAGTTGCCGCCTGCGATGATCTCGCGCGCCGCGGCGGCGACGACCAGCGTCAGGAAGGCGGCATCGACGACCAGTGCAAAGGCCCAGCCGATATCGGCCGACAACGTCACCGCGACACGCCCGGCAAGCCAGACCATCAACAGCGCTCCCAGCGAGGTGCCCTGGATCGGCAACCGCCCGGTCCAGTTCGGAATCGCCGTGAACAGAAACCCGGTGATCACCGCCGGCAGGAAGCCATAGAGCATCTCGTGGACGTGCCAGTCGCGCGGCGCGAATGCGGAACTCACCGACAATTCGCCATAGAACATCGGCAGCCAGGCCAGGATCGACAGCCCCGCCTGGATCGCGGCGAGCAGGAAAAAGGGCCGAAAACTGTTCGCGAACAGCGGCCAGCCCTGAAAGTTGCGGGATCGGGCTCCAGCCATGGGGTCAACTCCAATGAAATTCAGACCGTTGCCTGAAAAATACTGCCAACCGGCCGTCCCGTTTTGCGCTATCGCAAACTATCGGACGATTGCAGGTGCCATCACACTCCCCAGCGCCAAGGAGGCAAAATGGCCAAGGTCGACACATCGCTGGTTGCGCATTTGCCGCTGTTTGCCGGGGTTACACCGGAAGCTCTGGACGAGATCCTGCGTGAGGCCCGCTCGGCGCGTTATCCCAAGAACAGCGCCATCTTCGAGCAGGGCGCGGACGCGCAATCCTTCTTCCTGCTGCTGCACGGCCATGTCCGCGCCGCCAAGACCACGCCGACCGGCGAGCAGATCGTGGTACGCTATGTCGCGCCCGGCGAAACCTTCGGGCTGGCCATGGCGATCGGTGCCACACGATATCCGGCGACGGCGATCGCGGTCGACGACAGCGTGGTGCTGATCTGGCCGACCTCGGCCTGGCCGCGGCTGATCGAGCGGTTTCCCTCGCTTGCCGCCAACACGCTCCAGACCGTCGGCACGCGCCTCCAGGAGAGCCACACCCGCATCCTGGAAATGTCGACCCAGCAGGTCGAGCAGCGCGTCGCGCATGCGCTGCTGCGCCTCGCCAAGCAGTCCGGCAAGAAGCTCGACCACGGCATCGAGATCGACTTCCCGATCAGCCGCCAGGACATCGCGCAGATGACCGGCACCACGCTGCACACCGTCAGCCGCATCCTGAGCGGTTGGGAAAGCCAAGGCCTCGTCGAGAGCGGCCGTCAGCGCATCATCCTGCGCGATCCGCACGGCATCGTCGTGTTGGCGGAGCGGAGCCCCGACAGCGGACCGGCGTGAGCCGCACCAAAACGTCTCCGCCCAGGATAGGGGTGAGGGGCGCTTCCGCTTACGGCGAAAGCCCTCCCTCACCCGGGAATCCGCGCGCGCCCGCGCGAATTCCAGACCGCTTCACGCCGGCACGCAATCGCACAACGCGGCGAGGAATTTTTCGCGGTCGATGCCGTGCTCGCGGCAGGCATCATCCACCGTGTGGAAGGTTGCGATCGGGCAACCGACACAAGCCATCCTGAAGGCCAGAAACACGCGGATCGTGTGCGGCGCCGTGCGCATGATGTCATCGACCAGATCGTGGGATCCAAAAGACATGGACAACTCCGTTCCGATAGGACGATAACGGAGGGGAGCGAAGTTTCTTTGTGGAAGCGCAAGCTGGTGCTGCTTCTCTCCGCCGTCATGCCGGGGCGCGACGAAGTCGCGAACCCGGAATGACGGAGAGGGTTACACAGCGCGGCTGTGCAGTTGCTTTGCCGGATTCAGGTGCGCGTCGAACGCGGCGGCGACGCTCCGAACCAGGAAGCGCGAATCCTTTGCGACTGCGAGGCGATTGCCCTCCAGCCTGACGACGCCGTCGGAGATCAGCGGCTTCAGACGCGCCGCCGAGTTCAGCATCTCCCCGGCCTCTGCACCATGGCGCGCGCAGATGTCGCCGAGGTCGGCGCTGAACTCGCACATGATCCGTTCGATGATGTCGGCCCGCAACCGGTCGTCGGCGGTGAGCCCATAGCCCTTCGCCGTGGCGAGACGGCCGGCGGCGATGTTCTGCGCATAGGCGCCGATCTGCACCTCGTTCTGGACGTAACCCTGCGGCAAATGCCCAATCGCGCTCGCGCCGAAACCGAGCAGGACTTCACCCTTGTCGGTGGTGTAGCCCTGAAAGTTGCGCCGCAATGTCCGGTCCTCGAAGGCCACGGCCATGGAATCGCCGGGCCGCGCGAAATGATCGAGCCCGATCTGCACGTAACCGGCCTCCTTCAGCGCGTTGGCGATCGCGCAAGCCTGGTCGTGACGCGCGAGACCGTCCGGCAGCACGGCCTCGTTGATCATCTGCTGATGCTTCTTGAAGCTCGGCACGTGCGCATAGCCGAACACGGAGAAGCGGTCGGGCGCGAGCGCGAGGCTGCGCCGGACCGTATCCAGACACGACGCGACGGTCTGGTGCGGCAACCCGTAGATCAGGTCGAAATTGAGCCCCTCGATGCCGGCACGCCGGAGCATGTCGACCACGGAAGCCGTCTGCTCGTAGCTCTGCACGCGATTGATCGCCCGCTGCACCACGGGATCGAAGCTCTGCACGCCAAGGCTCGCGCGGTTGACGCCGGAGAGCCGCATCGCCTCGACCATGTCGGCGGTCAATGTGCGGGGATCGATCTCGACCGCGATCTCGGCCGAGGGCAGCACGAAGAATTTTTGGCGCATCGTCGCCATCAACTCGGCGAAAGCCTCCGGCGCCATGATCGTCGGCGTGCCGCCGCCGAAATGGATGTGCTCCACCTTGATACGGCGGCCGATGGTTTCGGCGGCCAGGGCGATCTCGTTGCGCAGCGTCCGCTGATAGCCGGCGATGAGTTCGTCGCGGCGGACGATCTGGGTATGACAGCCGCAATACCAGCACATCTCGCGGCAGAACGGCACGTGGAGATAGAGTGACGCGCTGGTGCCCGCCGGCAGCTCCGCCAGCCACCGGGCGTAGGCGCCTTCTCCGATTTCCGACGAGAAATGCGGTGCGGTCGGATAGCTCGTGTAGCGTGGCAATCGTTCTTCGCCGTAGCTCGCCGCAAGATCAGCTCTCATGTCTTACCCATTCGTAAATTTCCGCCGTGTGCAGTTGTCACGGCAAATCACGGAATGCATTCCAGTACCCCGGATCCACGGAAGCGACCTTGCGCTCGCGCAAAGTCGGCCGGTGTGCCCCGGACATTGCGCTCGCGCAAAGCTCGACGACCGGTTCCGGGCCAAGATTGTGGCAATTCGCACGGCATCCGGAGCGTTTGCCCATGAGGATTCTCGCACTCGAACTGATTTTCTCCTTGCTCGACATCCGCGGCCATATCCCGCGTTTCGACGACTTCCGGCCGGCCCCGGTCGCACCGCCCCCGACCGGCACCGCGCGCGCTCTGGC
>NZ_JALBGZ010000565.1:0-4137 GCF_023006515.1 Bradyrhizobium sp. PRIMUS42 | reverse complement strand
ACCAGCGCATAAAACTCCGGCGTGGGCTTGCGATCACCTTTGGCATAGAGCTCGATGGAATATTTGTCGCCGCGGCAGCCGACGGACAGCTCCTTGGCCGCCGTCGTAGATCGGCGCGGTGACGTTGGCGACGATCGAGGCCTGGTCCTCGGCGAAGGTGCCGAGCGTCGGGTCGTTGTTGCGGCTCTTGCTGGCGCTGCCCTGGATGGTGGCGCTCGGCAGCAGCGCGCCTTCGGCGATGCGGATGTTGGTGGAGGCGACGTCGACGTCGAAGCTGGCGGCCATCACCGCCGGATGCTGGCGGATCGCCATCGTCATGGCGTCTTCGCGGCTCTTCGGCAGATAACGGTCGACGACCTCGGCGGGCCGAAGCTGCGACGGTGAATTGCCGATCACTTGCGCATAGATCGCCTGGCTGACGGCAAGCGCGACTTCGGCGGCGTTGAGATCGGCAAGGCCGCGGTTGAGGCGCGCCTCGGCCTGCGCGCTGTCGGTCGGCGTGACATCGCCGGCGTTGAGGCGGCGCTGGGTGACCGAGAGCGTCTCGCGCAGAAAGGCGACGTTGGAACGCTGCGCCTCGACCAGCGACTGGTTGGCGAGCACGTTGGTGTAGGCGGTCACCGCGTCGAGCAGGACGCCCTGGCCGACATTGCGCAGCGCCTCGCGGCCCGACTGCACCTGCAGTTCGGCGGCCCGCACGTTGTTGGCGGTGCGGAAGCCGTTGAACAGGGTCTGCGTCACGGTGACGCCGATGATCCACGGCTTCAGGTTGCCGGTCTGGATCGTGTTGTCGGGCAGCAGATTGCGCACCGATTGCAGGCCGGCGCTAAGGCTCGCCACGATCTGCGGCCGGTAACCGGCGAGAGCCTGCGGCACGTTCTCATCCGTGGCGCGTTGTCGCGCACGTTCGGCATTGAGCTGCGGATTGGTCTGGTAGGCTTTGGCCAGCGCCTCCGGCAGGGCTTCGGCCCAGGCGGCGGAGGGCAGGGCGCAACAGAGCGCCAGCGTCGTCCATGTCGCAAGCACAGGACCTACGCCCGATCGATGCCGCGTCATCACGCGACCAGCTCTGGCGGTACGTCCAATCATGTAATCCCGCTTAACCCGACTGTCCGCCCCCGCCGACGGTGGCCTCTTAACTGTTTAACCAGCCGAGGTCCCGCAGGCAAACTGCCGCGGGGAAAACCCCCATGTAATCCGTGCTTGTTGCAGCTTCGTCACAGGGGGATGCGGGAACGCGGCAGAGCCTTACACCAGCCTGACCGCTCGCCGAACGTTACCGGTTCTTGTTCACCGGCTTGCGCTTCTCGATGAACGCCGCCATGCCCTCGGAGCGGTCCTCCAGCGCGAAGGTGGAGTGGAACAGGTTGCGCTCGACGCTCATGCCCTCGGCGAGCGTGGTCTCGAAGGCGCGGTTCACCGCTTCCTTGGCCATCGCGGTCGCAGGGCGCGACATCGACGCGATCTTCTCGGCTGCCGCCATCACCTCGTCCATCAACTTGTCAGCGGGAACAATGCGGCTGACGAGGCCTGAACGCTCGGCTTCCGCCGCATCCATCATGCGACCGGTGAGGCAGAGGTCCATGGCCTTGGACTTGCCGATCGCGCGCGTCAGGCGCTGGGTGCCGCCGATGCCGGGAATCGTGCCGAGCGTGATCTCGGGCTGGCCGAACTTCGCGGTGTCGGCGGCGATGATGAAATCGCACATCATGGCGAGCTCGCAGCCGCCGCCGAGCGCGTAACCGGCAACCGCCGCAATCGTCGGCTTGCGGCAACGCGCGAGGCGGTCGCCGCCGATCGCGGCAAAATCTTCGGAGAACATGTCGATGAAGCCCTTCGGCTGCATCTCCTTGATGTCGGCGCCGGCGGCAAAGGCCTTCTCGCTGCCGGTCACGACGATGCAGCCGATGGCGTCATCGGCCTCGAGATCGTCGACGGCAGCTGCGATCTCGCGGAAGACGCCGAAGGAGAGCGCGTTGAGCAGCTTCGGCCGGTTCAGCTTGATGATGCCGACCGCACCGATGCTTTCGACGATGATGTGTTCGAACGTGCTCATGCTCCACCCACGCTTTTGATTGGGCGTGCAATGTGCCCGCTGACGCGGTGGGCTTCAAGGGGGCCGGGGACGCAGGACGCGCGGGAGGCGCGTCCTGCCGGAACCGGCAATCAGGCCATGAACATGCGCGCGGCCGAGGCCAGCGTCAGCAGCGTCCCGACGCCGATGAAGATCTTGCCGATCAGGGAGCTCTGGTCCCAGGCCGAGCTCTGCTGGCTGCTTGCCATCACCGGTGCCGGCCGGGGCTGCGCCTCGGTTGCGGCAATCACCGCCTTCTGCGCCGGCGGGTTGTCCTGTTGCACGGCGCGGTCGATGTCGTTGAGCTGATCGGGCGCGACAACTTGGCCCTCGGCAGCTGCGGCGTTGGTGTTGTCGGCCGCTGCCTGGACATTGCCGTTGGCGCGGTCCGTCATCGCAGAGGCGGCAGCCGCAGTCGGCGTATCGGCGGCTGCGAGCTGCGCATTGGCATTGGCGACCGCCGGCGGCATCTGGCTCGAGGCCGGCATGTTGTTGTCGGCCTTGTTGTCGGCCTTCGGCTCCTCGGCCTTGGCCGGGGCGTCGTTCTTGTTGTCGGATTTCTGTGCCGTCTTGCTGCTATTGGTGCGGCGCGACTCGTGGCGCCGGTGCTTGCTCGGCTTGGCCGCGTCAGCCTGTTTGCCCGCGCTGTCCGATTTGCCGCTTGTGGCTTGGTCGGGCGCTGCCTGTGCAACGCCTCCGAACAGCACGAAAAGGCCGGCAAGAAGGATCAACGCCGCGCGCCCGCTGGCTTTCATCATGTTGACGATCTCCCCAATTCCGCCCGTCCCGGAACGAACAGAGACCCTGGGGCGTGACGACAGCGGGGCAGAAAAGGGGAATCTTCGCGCTCCACCGGGCGAAAACGGGGCAAAGCGGGGCGACGCAGCGGCCGCCGGGTGCGGGGCGAGCCGAACGGTGTTATGAGCCGTCGCAGACGTTTCCGGCCGTATCGGTCGCGAGTTCCGGCATTGATCACGACTTCGTGATCGAGAGGCGCCCGCGTAACAAATTGAACGAACGGCCGAATTCCATGGTGAGGGGCGCGCGTGCGCGGACGTGAGGACGAATGGACCGGCCTGATGCGGTCGGCCATGGCAGGCGATGATGCGGCGTATCATCGCCTGTTGAGGGCGGTCACGCCGGTGCTGCGCGCCGCGGCGAGGCGTGGCTTGGCGCGGGCCGGGCAACCTCCGGACCAGGCCGAGGATATCGTGCAGGAGATACTGTTGGCGGTGCACCTGAAGCGGCACACATGGGACAGCGAGGCCCCCTTCGCGCCCTGGCTGTTCGCGATCGGCCGCAACAAGCTGATCGATGCGCTCAGGCGACGCGGCAGACGCATCTTCGTCAACATTGACGATTTCGCCGAGACGCTGCCGGGCGAGGCACCGCAGGAGACGGCCTCTGCAGGCGAGGTCGCAACCCAGCTCAACACGCTGCCGCAGCGCCAGCGCGACGTGCTGCAGTCGATCGCGGTCGAGAGCGCCTCGATCAAGGACACGGCGGCGAAGTTTTCGATGAGCGAAGGCGCGGTGCGGGTCGCACTGCATCGCGGACTTGCGGCACTGACTGCCAAACTGCGGGACCACTAGTCATGGATACCGATCAACTCATTCGCTCGCTCGCTGCCGACAACGCCCATCGCGTGCCGCGGGTCGGCGCCGTGCTGACCATGGCGCTGCTGGTGGCCGCGCCCTTGTCGATCCTGATCTTCGCGACGTTCCTCGGCGTGCGTCACGACGTGATGAGCGCGATGCGCAACCCGTTCTTCGACATGAAGTTCGCGGTCACGCTGTCGCTTGCGATCCCCGCGATCATCGTCAGCCTGCATCTGTCGCGTCCCGAAGCCTTGTTGCGCGGCTGGGGCTGGCTGTTGCTGCTTCCGGTCGGTTTGCTTGCGGTTGCGATCGGCAGCGAGGCGATGATGGCGCCGGCCATGCCGATGACGATGCGGCTGATGGGCAAGAATTCCAGGGTGTGCCTGTTCGCGATTCCCGCTATGTCGCTGCCGCTGCTCGCGGGCGCGCTGTTCGGCCTGCGCCATGGCGCGCCCTCGCGCCCCG
>NZ_JALBGZ010000564.1:0-4137 GCF_023006515.1 Bradyrhizobium sp. PRIMUS42 | reverse complement strand
CGCGCTGGCCTATATCAGCGGCATCGTGTTCGGCTGGCTGTATGCGCGCTCGCTCCTGAAGAGCGAGCGCCTGTGGGGCAGGCCCGCGCCGATCTCGCTGCTTCAGATCGATGCAACGCCTCGAGCGCGATCTCGCGGCGGCCGTTCCTGCCCTCGATCTCGACGATGGCATCGAGCGCGACCAGCGGCACGCAGAAATCCGACGGGTGGGTCGCGATGCAGTTCTCGCTCCAGCCGAGCACGGCATGGCCGCGGTTCTCGCCGTCGCGGGCGTCGCAGCCGCTGCCGGCCTCTCGCTTGTTGCAGCGGCTGGCGGTGTCGTAGAAATACGCACAGCGCGTCCGTTGCAGGAGATTGCCGCCGACGGTCGCAGCATTGCGCAGTTGCGCCGATGCACCGGATAGGAGCGCTTCGGCGACGGCCGGATAGGACTTTGCGAAATCCGCGTCGTGCGCGAGATCGGCATTGCTCACGAGCGCGCCGACGCGGAGCGATCCGTCGGCTAGCCGCTCGATGCCGTCGAGCCCTTCGAGATGGGTGACGTCGACGAGACGGTCCGGACGGCTGATATTGCCCTTCATCAGATCGAGCAGATTGGTGCCGGCGGCGAGATAGACGGCGCCCGGCTGGGCTGCGGCAGCAACGGCCTCGGTGACCGTGGCGGGCCTGACGTAATCGAACGGCTTCATGCGGAACGCCTCTGATTGATCTCGTCCATCTGTCCTTGCGCGTCGAGCACGGCATCGACGATGCCGGTATAGGCGCCGCAGCGGCACAGATTGCCGCTCATGCATTCGCGGATGCGTTCCGGATCGTTGCCGGCCTGCGCCTCGCTCATCATGCCGATGGCGCTCATGATCTGGCCGGGCGTGCAGAAGCCGCACTGGAAGCCATCATGGCCAATGAAGGCAGCCTGCACGGGATGCAGCTGGTCGCCGCGCGCCACGCCCTCGATGGTGAGGATGTCGGCGCCGTCATGGCTGATGGCGAGCGCAAGGCAGGAGTTGATGCGCTTGCCGCCGACCAGAATGGTGCAGGCGCCGCACTGGCCGCGGTCGCATCCCTTCTTGGTTCCGGTGAGATGGAGGCGCTCACGCAGGAGATCGAGCAGCGTGACGCGCGGATCGTCGAGGACGAAGTCGCGTCGCGCACCGTTCACGGTGAGGCTGATGGAGTGGTTCATACAAGGCTCCGATCAGATATGGACATGAGTGATCGCGCAGCGCGCCACCGCCGTGGCCGCCGTCGATCTTGCGCCGGCCAGACACACAATCCCGGCTCGCACCCGGCGAAGATACGGAGGCACCCTCCGCTTAACAAGAGCCGCCGGAAAATATTTGGAATTCGTCAAAAGCCCGTGCACCACCAACGCGATGCAGCCCCGCGAGGGTTCAACGAGGGTTCAATCTAACCAATTCGTGATCTACATTGCCTGATATGGACGACCACACCGATCAGACCCGAAAGCCCCGCGCCGATGCCGTGCGCAATCGCGAGCGCGTGCTCGAGGCCGCGAAGGCCGTGTTCAACGCCGGCGGCCCCGAGGCGAGCCTGGAGGCGGTCGCCAAGCGTGCCGGCGTCGGCATCGGCACGCTCTATCGGCACTTCCCGACGCGCGAGGATCTGTTCGAGGCGGTGTACCGGCGCGAGGTCGAGCAGCTCAGCGAGCTTGCCGAGCATCTGCGAAGCGCGAAGGATCCGGTCGACGCGCTCCGCCGCTGGCTACGCTCCGCCGTCGAATTCGTCGCGACGAAGAAAGGCATGTCGGCTGCGCTGGCGCTGACCTATCAGAGCTCGTCGGAACTCGCAGCCTTCTCGATGGACCGGCTGACCAAGGCGATCGGCTCGCTGCTCGCGCGCGCGGTGGAGGCCAGCCAGATGCGGGGCGATATCAGTCCGGAAGACCTGCTCAGGGCCCTGATCGGCATGTGCTACATGCACGATCAGCCCGGCTGGCAATCCTCGGTGCTGCGCATGCTCGACGTGTTCGTCGATGGACTGCGCGTGCAGCCCGCCGCCAAGGCCAAGGCAGGCGCCGCCAAGCGCGCGAAACCTGCGGTGAAACGCAAGCGATAGCGCGCCCGTATTTCCCTGAGGTCATGCTAGGATCAGCATCGCCGGGATTTCAACGCGGAGCCTGTCATGCGCATTGCCGCCGTGCTCGTCGCTATCAGCCTTGTCTTCAGCTCCACCGCGGCCCTCGCCGACGATGTTGCCAATGCGCGGGGCGTCATCCGCGCCCAGGAGCAGGCCTTCGTCCGCGACGATGCGCGCGCCGCCTATTCCCACGCCGCGCCGGCGATCAAGGAGATCTTCCCCGCGCCGGACATCTTCATGTCCATGGTGCAGAACGGTTATGCGCCGATCTATCGCCACAAGAGTTTTGAATTTGGCGAGAGCAAGAGCGAGGGGAGCTGGATTTCCCAGCGCGTTCATATCATCGACGCCAATGGCGAAGCGTGGGAAGCCCTGTACACGCTCGAGCAGCAGGCGGACGGCAGCTACAAGATCACCGGCTGCTCGCTGCTGAAGGCGGGACAGTCGGTTTAGGTCGCAAAACCCGGTCCGGCCTTCACCGCATTCATCCGCGAGCGGATCAGCAGGGTCACGACGATGGCGATATTCAGCGCGTTCCAGGCGACGCCGTTGGCGAACGCCGCGGCGTAGGAGCCGGTGGCATCGAAGATGACGCCCGACACCCAGCCGCCGAAGGACATGCCGAACACCGACGCGAAGATCACGATGCCGACGCGGGTCGCGGCCTCGCTCGCCGGCATCGCCTCGCGCACGATGATGGCATAGCTCGGCACGATGCCGCCCTGGAACAGTCCGAACATCGCGGAGATCAGATAGAGCGAGGCGAGGCTGTCGAAGAACAGATAGAACACGAGCGCAAAGCCCTGCGCCAGCGATCCCACCAGCAGCGTGCGGATGCCTCCGATCTTGTCGGCGAGATAACCCGAGCCGATGCGGCTGATGATGCCGCAGCCCATCATCAGCGACAGCATCTCCGCGCCGCGCGCCACGCCGTAGCCGAGGTCGCCGCAATAGGCGACGATATGCACCTGCGGCATCGCCATGGCGACGCAGCAGGAGATGCTGGCGATCGAGAGCAGCACCGTCAGCGCGTTGGTCGAGAGCTTGAGATCGACCCGCGGCGGCGGTGCGTTGGCGTGATCGCGGACCTTGTCGTCACCCATCTGCGCGCGCAGGACGAGGACCAGAAGCGCCATCGTGCTGGCGCAGACGATGCCGATGCCGATATGGGTGTAGCGCCAGCCGATCTCCTGCGTGCCCCAGCTCACGATCGGCGGCCACATCGTGCCGGCAACGTAATTGCCGCTCGCGACGATCGTCACGGCCAATCCGCGATAGCGCTCGAACCAGTGCGATGCTTCCGCCATCAGCGGCGCGAAGGTCGCGGACGTGCCGAGCCCGATCAGGAAATACGCCGCTACGAACTGCCAGAGCTGGGTCGACAGCCCCGCGAGCACATTGGCGACGCCGAGGAAGGCGATGCTGATCGCCATCGCCGCCACGATGCCGAACCGGTCGGTGATCTTGCCAGCGATCACGCCGCCGAGCCCGAAACCGAACATCATCAGCGTGAAGGCCAGCGACACTGCTCCACGTGTGGCACCGAATTCCGTCTGCACCACGGGAATCACGACCACGACCGCCCACATGCCGACGGCGCCGATCGAGCCGATCACAAGCGCAATGAGCAGCCGCATCCAGGCCTGACGGGAATCAGGGCTGAATGAATCAGGGCTTTGTCCTGGATGATTGGGTGCGTGCACGCGCGGAACATGTTCGCGGATCGCCTCGCGGTCAAGCATCGTGGCGCGATATTGGGCATGCGCGGTGCACTGCGGTAATAAGTTCTTGGCGAACGCACGTTTTGCCATTAGTTTGCAATCAGCGTGTGCAACATTGCCGCGCGGAACGCATGTCGGCGGAATGTTGCTGCGATTGACACGATCGATGCGGATCAGGGTGGGGCGGATCGTCGCCCTCGCCTATCTGTTCTGCGTGATCGCGCCGGCGGCAGTCCTCGCGTGGGGCGGCGGTCCCGCGCCATGCCTCGACGACGCGATCCTCGCCGATCTCGTGCCGGCGCATCACCATATGCAGGCC
>NZ_JALBGZ010000563.1:0-4143 GCF_023006515.1 Bradyrhizobium sp. PRIMUS42 | reverse complement strand
CCATGCTGGTGTTCGGCTTCTCCGAGTCGATTGCCGGCTGGTTTTCCGGTACCCCCGTCGGCGACCAGTTCGCCGCGCTGCTCGGCACTTTCTCGCTGCGGCCATCCGGCTGTTCAAGGCGGATGCCTCCGAGGTCGAGAAGCTCGAGGCAGTCGCCACGCTCAAGGCCCGCGGCGATCAGGAGGCGATGGCTCTGCTCACCGGCATGGGCGACCAGCCGGCCTCGGTGACCAAGGCCGCCGCGAGCGCGATCGGCTCGATCCAGTCTTCGCTCGCCATCTGGTCCACGGTTCAGAATGCCTGGTACGGCCTCTCGCTCGGCTCGGTGCTGCTGCTCGCAGCGATCGGGCTCGCCATCACTTTCGGCGTGATGGGCGTGATCAACATGGCGCATGGCGAGATGGTGATGATCGGCGCCTACACCACCTTCGTGGTGCAGGAGGTGATCCGCACCCGCTATCCCGGCCTGTTCGACTATTCGCTGCTGATCGCCGTGCCGCTTGCCTTCGTCGTCGCCGGCGCGATCGGCGTATTGATCGAGCGCAGCATCATCCGCTTCCTCTACGGCCGTCCGCTGGAGACGCTGCTGGCGACCTGGGGTCTGTCGCTGGTGCTGCAGCAGGCGGTGCGCACCATGTTCGGCCCGACCAACCGCGAGGTCGGCAATCCCTCCTGGATGAGCGGCGCGTTCGAAATCGGCCAGATCACCATCACCTATAACCGGCTCTGGATCCTCGTGTTCACGCTCGCCGTGTTCGCGATCCTGCTGGCGATGCTGCGCTACACCGCGCTGGGCCTCGAGATGCGCGCGGTGACGCAGAACCGCCGCATGGCCGCCTCGATGGGCATCGCCACCTCGCGCGTCGACGCACTGACCTTCGGCCTCGGTTCGGGCATTGCCGGAATCGCCGGGGTGGCGCTGTCGCAGATCGACAATGTCAGCCCCAATCTCGGCCAGAGCTACATCATCGACAGCTTCATGGTCGTGGTGTTCGGCGGGGTCGGCAATCTCTGGGGCACGCTGGTCGGCGCCTTCACGCTCGGCATCGCCAACAAATTCCTGGAGCCGGTCGCCGGCGCAGTGCTCGGCAAGATCGCCATCCTGGTTCTGATCATCCTGTTCATTCAAAAGCGGCCGCGCGGCCTGTTCGCGCTCAAGGGCCGTGCGGTGGAAGCATGACCCCTCACATGCTGACGCGATCGCTGGACCGCAGCGCGACGATCTTCCTTGCCGTCGTCGCGGCCTGCGGCATTCTCATCCCGCTCTCCAACCTGCTGCTGCCCGCTGGGTCGTTCCTGCAAGTGCCGACCTATCTCGTCGCGCTGTGGGGCAAATACGTCTGCTACGCCATCCTCGCGCTCGCGATCGATCTGATTTGGGGTTATTGCGGCATCCTCTCGCTCGGCCATGGCGCCTTCTTCGCGCTCGGCGGCTACGCCATGGGCATGTATCTGATGCGGCAGATCGGCACCCGCGGTGTGTATGGCAATCCGGTCCTGCCCGACTTCATGGTGTTCCTGAACTATTCGAAGCTGCCCTGGTACTGGTACGGCTTCGACATGTTCTGGTTCGCCGCGCTGATGGTACTGGTGGTGCCCGGCCTGCTCGCCTTCTGCTTCGGCTGGCTTGCCTTCCGCTCCCGTGTCACCGGCGTGTATCTCTCGATTATTACGCAGGCGATGACCTATGCGCTGCTGCTCGCCTTCTTCCGCAACGATTTCGGCTTCGGCGGCAACAACGGCCTGACCGACTTCAAGGACATCCTCGGCTTCAACGTCCAGGCTGAAGGTACCCGCGCGGCGCTGTTCGCGCTGAGCTGCCTGGCGCTGATCATCGGCTTTCTGATCTGCCGCGCCATCGTCTCGTCCAAGCTCGGCAAGGTCCTGATCGCGGTGCGGGACGCAGAATCGCGCACGCGCTTCCTCGGCTACCGCGTCGAATCCTACAAGCTGTTCGTGTTCACGGTGTCGGCCTGCATGGCCGGGGTCGCGGGCGCACTCTACGTGCCGCAGGTCGGCATCATCAATCCATCCGAATTTGCGCCCGGCAATTCGATCGAGGCGGTGATCTGGGTCGCGGTCGGTGGCCGTGGCACGCTGGTCGGCGCTGCGCTCGGCGCCGTCGTCGTCAACTACGCCAAGACCTTCTTCACCTCCGGCATGCTGGCGCCGTACTGGCTGTTCATGCTGGGCGCGCTGTTCATCCTGGTGACGCTGCTGCTGCCGAAGGGCATCATCGGCACCTTCAACGCCTGGTGGGACTCCTCGAAGGAAAAGCGCAACGCCGCGAGCCTGGCGAGCGCTGCGGCCGAAGACGGCGTTACCGAACCCAAGATGGCGGAGTAGCGCGATGAACGTCATGGACACCCGCACGACTTCGGCGATGCTGTATCTCGACGGCGTGCACGTCTCGTTCGACGGCTTCCACGCCATCAACAATTTGTCGCTGACGCTCGAGCCCGGCGAGATGCGTGCCATCATCGGCCCCAACGGCGCCGGCAAGACCACGATGATGGACATCATCACCGGCAAGACCAAGCCGGATGAGGGCACCGTGCTGTTCGACGGCGTCACTGATCTGACGCGGCTCGATGAGACCCGCATCGCCGAGCTCGGCATCGGACGCAAGTTCCAGAAGCCGACCGTGTTCGAGAGCCAGACCGTGCAGGACAACCTCCTGCTCGCGCTCAATGTCGACCACTCGGTCCGCGGCACGTTGTTCTGGCGCGGCAGCAAGGCCGAGTCCGAGCGCATCGACAAGGTGCTGGAGACGATCCGTCTCACAGAGGCACGCAACCGTCTCGCCGGCAGCCTCAGCCACGGCCAGAAGCAATGGCTGGAGATCGGCATGCTGCTCGCTCAGGATCCGAAGCTCCTGCTGGTCGACGAGCCCGTCGCAGGGATGACCGACGTCGAGACGCACCTCACCGCCGAGCTGCTCAAGGAAATCAACAAGACCCACACCGTGATGGTCGTCGAGCACGACATGACGTTCGTGCGCGAGCTCGGCGTCAAGGTCACCTGCCTGCACGAAGGCACGGTGCTCGCGGAAGGAACCATCGACCAGGTCTCGTCCAACGAGCGGGTCATCGAAGTCTATCTGGGACGCTGAGCGATGCTTGAGGTCAAGGACATCAACCTGTTCTACGGCGCGGCGCAGGCGCTACGCGGCGTCTCGATCTCGGCGGAGCCGGGCAAGGTGACGTGCGTGCTCGGGCGCAACGGCGTCGGCAAGACCTCGCTCCTGCGCGCCATGGTCGGGCAGTATCCGATCTCCTCGGGCGCGATTGTGCTCGACGGAAGCGACATCACTGGCCTGAAGCCCTATGAGCGCGCACGCAAGGGCATCGGCTTCGTGCCTCAGGGCCGCGAGATCTTTCCGCTGCTGACGGTCGAGGAGAATCTCAAGACCGGCTTCGGTCCGCTCAAGCGCGAAGACAAGCACATTCCGGACGACGTGTTCTCGCTCTTCCCCGTGCTGCAATCCATGCTCGGCCGGCGCGGCGGCGACCTCTCTGGCGGCCAGCAGCAACAGCTCGCGATCGGCCGCGCGCTGGTGATGCGGCCGAAGCTGCTCCTGCTCGATGAGCCGACCGAAGGCATCCAGCCTTCGATCATCAAGGACATCGGACGGGCCATCTCGTATTTGCGCAACCTCGGCAATATCGCCATCGTGCTGGTCGAACAATATCTCGACTTTGCCTGCGAACTCGGCGACAGTTTCGCGGTGATGGATCGCGGCGCGGTGAAATTCACCTGCGATCGCAGCAATCTCGACGCGAGCGAGATCAGCCGCCAGATGGCGCTGTAAGCCATTCTGCCGCGACCGGCTGGGGAGGCGGATGCGCAGCGACGTTTCAGTTACGTCAACGGTTTTCGAGGCGAACCGTGCCCGCGGCGCGGTGCGCTTCGATGTCCATGCGCGCGATGGCGTGACGCGGCGCGGCGTCTTGCATGAATCCGGCTCGCTGCGCGTGCGCTTTCCCTCGCCGGAAGGCGAAGGGCTCTCCGGCGTGTTCGTCAACACGGCCGGCGGGGTCGCCGGCGGGGACAGCTTCGATGTCGAGATATCGGCGGCGGATCGCTCGCGGCTGACCTTGACGACGGCGGCCGCCGAAAAGGTCTATCGCGCGCCGGGCGCGG
>NZ_JALBGZ010000562.1:0-4171 GCF_023006515.1 Bradyrhizobium sp. PRIMUS42 | reverse complement strand
CGCGTGCGCGCCGGCATCGGCTACGTGCCGCAGGAGCATTCGGTGTTCGCGCGCCTGTCGGTGCGCGACAATCTCGCCGTCGGCTCGCTGGCGAGCAAGAAGGCCGACGCGGTCGACCAGGTGCTGACCATCTTCCCAAAACTCGGCCAGCGCCTCGACCAGCCCGCCGGCACGCTCTCCGGCGGCGAACGCAAGATGCTCGCGATCGGCCGCGCCATGCTCGGCGATCCAAAACTGTTGCTGCTGGACGAGCCGACCGAAGGCGTCTGGATCGGCGTGATCGAGGAGATCACCGAGCGCCTGATCGAGCTCGCCAAGACAATCGCCGTCATCATCGTCGAGCAGCACCTCGACCTCGCATTGCGCGTCGCCGACTACGCTTATGTGCTCGACCGCGGCCGCGTCGCGCTGCAGGGTGAGGCGGGCGAGGTGAGGGGTAATCCGGAGCTGATGCGGTATCTGGCGCCGTAATTCCAGCTGTCGTAGCCCGCGTGAGCGAAGCGACATGCGGGATTCATTCTCGACATTCCCGGATATCGCTTCGCTCATCCGGGCTACGCGCTGCCTTCAAATCTGCCGCAGCGCGCATCATGCCAACCCCGTCATCCTAAGGCGCGAGTGGCGCGATGCGCAGCATCGTGCCGCGAGCCTCGAAGGATGAACGGCCGAGCTGCCAGCCGGGCCGTCGCCCATCGAGGGCCGCTGAAGAAGCAGCCACCTCAGGGTGACGGTTGAACATGGTTGCATGGACTCGATCTCACGACAATTCGACGACGTTGGCGAGAAGTCCGGTCACTGCCCTGCGCTCTTCAATTGTCAAACAGCCGACGCAACATCGCGATCCCGCGGCGCCCAGCGCTCGGGTTTTGCTTCGCTCTCACGTTCCTTGAAATCGGAAGGGCGCAGGGAAGGCCGGGTACTGGCTGGCACCCGCGAGCCCCTGTGCAATGATGCGTAGATAGACGCTCACAGGGGAGACACAGGTGCAGCCCGATAACCGGCCTTCCCTGCGCAGTGGTTTGACGGCTTATGTCGTGCTCTCCCCGGGGAGCGATGCACTATTGCCCCCGTCGCCATGCAGATCGCTGATGTGCGCACCCGGTCGGGCCGCTACATCACCGCAAGACTTGACGCACAGACCCCGGGCGTCAGGACCACACGATTTTGCCGTACGCAAGCCGCGCTGTCGTACCGCGCCGGCTGATCGCTCACGGGGAGACCCCGCCCTGCGACCGGGTCTGGCGCCAACGCCGCCCGCGTCCACCGCTACTCACCCCACGAACCGTGACGATCGCGACCCGCCTCTTCCGGCGGGATGAGATGGCGAGGGAGTATAGGGTGTGTCGGTCTTCGGGTAAAGAGAAAATAGGTATTATCCGAAGAGGGTCCGGGTGCGCGACGATGATGCGCTGTCTGTGATTGTCGAATTCGAGCTTCCAGGTTTTCCGAGGTCGCAAGCGAAGGAGCAGCAGGGAGAGTCAGGGCAAGAGCGGCGACCGTCATGGTCACGTCTTCCGCGGGCTCGGAACGATCTTGATGTGCCGTGCGATGGCCTTGATCAATTCCGGGTCTTCGACCGGGGCCGGCGGCGCCGGCTTCTCCGCGAGCGCCTGGCTGATCGTATATCGCTCGCCATCCCTGGCCGCGATCTTGTCGCGATGGAAGGACACGATCGCGGCAAACGGATATTCCAGCTCTTCGGCCGTCAATTCGACGACCAGCGCCTCGGCGGCCTCCCAGCTCGACGCCCGTCGCAGGACGTCGAGGAGGAGCAGGCGGGTATCGATCGAGGTGATCGGGGATCCCTCGAGATGACGCGCGGCCTGGAGGCGGAGTGCGGCCGCATCGGCCGGCCGGTTGCGGTCGTCGGTGACCCAGGCCGCCGACAGCGTGCTCAGGAATGCCAATCGCCGTTCTCCGTGATAGGCGTGCTCCGCGGCACGCACCAGGAAGCGTCGTGCTACCGGGTCGGGTGCAGGGTCGCGTGAAGCGACGCGGAATTCCTCGCTATCGAGAAACGCACGCGCCTTCGCGTCGCCTTTGTCGATGCTCGGCGCGACGTAGCCGCAATAGGGACATTCCTGCAGCCAGCTCCCGATGGTCCAGCGGTACATTTTCGGCGGCCGCTGGTCGAGGTCGGGTGAGCCGCTCCGGTTCGAGCTCATCAGCACGGAATGCTCGGAGGTCTTGCCGCAGCAATGGCATCGCAAGCTTTCGGTGTCGTAATCCGTCATCCGAGCTCCAATCTACGCTCCCCATCGCTTTCGCAGATTGCCGCGAAGCGTCTCCGAAGCCTGGACCAGCGTTTCGAGCACGCCTTTCTGACTGCCATAGAGCGCCTTCCGGTTGCCGGCCATCTCCACGATGCTGCGACGAAAGGTTGGCTTGCTGGCATCGAGGAAGCTCCGCAGCACCGCGAAGCCTCGCTCCAGGACCGGCTCGGCCTCTTCCGGCCGTTCGCGCGCATAGCCCGCGGCGAGCTCCGCCAGGATCCAGAGCAGGGCCGCAGCGTCGTCTCCATCACTCCGCTCGCGGATCGCAAGCAGCCGCTTCAGCAAGGGCTCGGCCTTCCAGAACTCTTCACAGTCGAGATAGGCCGATATCATTACTTCGAGCGCCTTCTGAACCTCGAAGCTGTCGGGTCCAGATCGTTCCTCGATGATGTCGAGACCGGACGCGAACGCGGTCACGGCCTTGTGCAGACGTTCGAACCTGGTCCCGGGTCGCTGGAGCTTGCTGGAATTGGCGTGGACGATGGCGGAGGTGAGCAGTGTCCGGGCCGCTTGCTCGCTTCTCTTGCCGAATATCGTCTCTTTCAGATGCAGGCTGCGCTGCAAATTCGTCTCCGCGTCCGACCATGTCTTCAGGCGCGCGGCGATCTCGGCGAGCGTGTCGACCGCGGTCGCCACTTCGATGCTGGCCGCACCATGGATCTTCTCGAGGATCGAAATGCTGCGCTCCAGAAAGGCCCTGGCGCGCGAATAGTCGCCGTAGGAGGCCCATCTCCGGGCGATGGCCTCGCATTCCCTGGCAGCTTCCGGACTGTCTTCGCCGAAGAGCTTTGTCTTGATTGCCAGCCGCCGCAGCTGAAACGGCGCGACCAGTTTGAAGTCGACAGGACCTGACCGACCGATCCAGTCATCGAGGTCACCCACGATGGATTGCGGACCATGCAGGCTCTCCTGGATCGAGATGCAACGGTCGAGAAAGGGGATGGCTTCGACGGGATCTTCACTGCGAAGAATCAACTTGATCAGCGTGCGCAGGGCTGTGACGACCTCGTCGCTGATCGTCCCGTGACGCTTTTCCAGCCCGGCGATGTGTTTAAGGTGGCTCTCTGCGTAGAAGGATGCCATGGACCGCCCCGTTCAACTCGAGTTGCTCAGAGCCGCATCCTGGCGAATTTCTCTTCGTGAGCCCGGCGCGGTCGCGAGCCGAATGTCTTCTTGCACAACGGCCCGAAGGCTTCGGCAGACGCGAGGGCGCCGGCCCCGACGTCTGCGGGTCGTGCCTCGAACTTCTTGACCCGACCGGTCTGCCCAACGATGGCGGTCACTTTGCAAAAGAAATCCTCGCGCCGCCCGCCCTCGTCGGGGCCTTCGAAGGAGGCCGTCGTCTTCAGCCGCCAGTGATAGGCCCGGTCCTGGTCCCTGCGTCCGGAGGCGACGATCTGGTCCGGGTGGCCGTACTTCTGCATCAGCTCGACGATGCCCATTCCCTTGAAATCGTCGCGCGGTCTGCCCTGGGCGGCCTGGTCCGGAATTGCGACAGCCGAGAGAAGGAAAAGAAATGTCGCCTTGCGACGGAAAGTGCGTTGCAGCATGCATTTGGCTCTATCGGGGCAACAGAAAGATCCCTGATTAAGCTCTCACAACGCGGCTTGCACGCGCAACTTTCGGCGGAGCATGTGGGGGTTCGCCAAGCTTGGACAGCTTGCGCGGGACAGCAAATGGACGATGCCGGACGCGCTCAATAAGGCTCGGCCGCGAGAGCCGCGGGCGGACGAAATGATCGGGGCCTTGCGTGTTACTTCACCGCCCCAAACCGGCTGTCGAACGAGTTCGACGGCATCACCGGCGCGGCGCCCATGATCTGCGTGGCCTCACCGGCACCATCGCTCACCGACGGCTTCAGCGCCGGTCGCGTCTGCGCGAGGCGCGTGTCGGGCTTT